>JAOZTO010000288.1 GCA_029942265.1 Desulfocapsa sp. | reverse complement strand
TTACCTGAATTCGATACAGCCCTGTTGACACATTCTCCTTAATAATTCTACCCTGAACTCCAGCAAGAAGTTGCTCGAGCTGTTTAATATCTCCACGAGCAGTAATACGAACAAGAACTTCACCTTTGACGTATTTTTCTTCTTTACTTACATTTTCCAATACAACAAAATCATTTTCCGGTTTCAGATATTGCATTTTTGATCTGCTCCCCTCTTCAAAAATTTGAATACCTGCCAGTCTAAAATTTTTCCCGGAATCGCCTGAAGGTTTCTTCCAGGTTAGTGCAAAGCTATAAGGATGTAATATGGATTTCAAACCAAAATGCAGAGGTTGGTTTTCAAGAGATGCAGTAATACGGGGATCAATATCTGGGGATATGCGAATAACAACTCCCTCATTGACCAATACTGCAAGTATTGATGAAAGAGGAACAGCATCAGCATGTAGAGTAATCCGGTCATTCACAATGGAAATATCCATCGCAATTGCCGATGGTATTGCACAAAAACTCAGCAAAGACACGAGTACTACAACTAAAGACAAGGGGTCAAGTCTACCGTTGGCTTTTGTTTGTAGTCTTTCACATTTTGAATTTGATCTAATGCTCAGTGCCAATAGAACTACCCCTCAGTATTTTTTGTCCTGTTTATAATATGATGGAGCGTTTTTACGATACCATCACACTAATGGCTATCTTGAATAATTACAATGGTCTAATTGAAGCGACAAAAGACGTCAGGGATAGTGCGATTGAATTAACGTGCAATCAAAAGCCAACGGTAGACTTGACCCCCTCACTACTTGCTTGTTAGTTCAATTATACCATCCCAATTTTCAGGTGCATTTTCCTCAAAGTGGTGACACCTTTTTTCATAAACTCCGTACAGTTGTGTTTGGGGGTAGTTTTGCCTTAATGTACTAAAAAGCCGCCTTGCTGTGGCAAAATCACCGCATTCGTACACATTTAAGGCCTTATTATGCATCTGCAATTCATGTGCATCAATTTCCCCTGCATGATAACCGATTAATTCGTAAACTGTCACCGGCTTATTTTTTCCTTTTACTCTTACACTGTCAACTTTACGAAAACAGAGATCCCTGGAACGTAATTCGTCATAAACTGAGCTACTTACCAGAATATTAGTTCCATACATTTTGTTAAGTCCCTCAAGACGTGAACAGAGATTAACCGTATCCCCCATTACTGTATAGTCAAATCTTTGACGAGAACCCATATTCCCCACTCGTGCGACACCAACATGCACCCCAATACCTATTGTGATGGGAGGAAATCCTTTTTTGCCCCAAGAACTATTAAGCTTCTGTAGTCCTTCTATCATCTGAATCGCACAGACGCAAGCATGATAGACATGATCCTTAGTCATCAGAGGAGCATTCCAGAAAGCCATCACCGCATCACCGATAAACTTATCTATTGTCCCACGTTGCTCCATTACTAAAGTCGTCATAGGTGTAAGGTATTCATTTAAAAATGTACAAAGATCTTCTGGTGACATTTTCTCAGACATACTGGTAAAGGCACGGATATCAGAAAATAGAATTGTCAACTCCCTGTTTTCTCCTTTTAAAACGAGACTGTCCTGATTGTCCACAAGTTCTTTTACTAAGGTCGGTGAAAGATATTGAGAAAAACTGGAACGGATACGATTCGCCTTTCTTTCCACGAGGAGAAAATTAAGAAAGGTAAGAATTGTAAAAAAGGAAAAAGTGGTAAATAGTGGATACACAATATCGACTAGCAGGTTTTCGTAGTGAAAATTCCAAATGGAGAAAACAACTATTGCCCCAGCCAACAACAACAGGAAAAATGCTCCCCATACCGCCCTAAGCGAAGGAAGGAATATTGTCAGGAAAATACCAGTAAGTAAGAGATATATAACTTCTGCTCCTTTGGACCACTCGGGTCGTATAAGATGGTAATCACCGAGTATCGTATTAAGAGCATTCGCATGAATCTCCACTCCCGGATAAAACTGACTAGTGGGTGTTGTCAAAGTATCATACAAACCAGGAGCTGATGCGCCAAATAATACATAGGCACCTTGTAGGGGGGCTGAATCGAACGTACCAGATAAGATGTCATGGGCTGAAATATAATCAAATGTATACGCAGGCCCTCCATAATTCACAATAAATTGCCCGTCGCTATTGCAGGGAATCCTGTACGATCCTACTTGAACGGATCTTATACCATCCTGATTTGTTTCAACTACTAAAATATCAGCCCCTTCCGCAGCCTGTATCATTGATAAAATTAGGCTTGGGTACAGTATTCCGTTAGATACTATTAATAATGGTTCACGGCGAACAATACCGTCTGAGTCGGGAATTATATTAAAAAAGCCACTGCCTTGGGACGTTCGTTCAAACATCTCAAGGTTCATGTCTACCTGATTAAAACGAAGAAGAAAAGGAGTGGGATCGTCTCCGGATAGGACAAATTGTCCTTGTCTTGGCACTTTTTGCTCACTATTTGCGATATCATCATTTCTAAAAACATGACCCATTATAATTGGTACAGGGCTAAAATAGAGTACTTTGGCAAACTCAAAGTCATGATCAGGTAATTTTTCCAGATACTCACGTATAATATCTGGTGGTTGATCCAGGTTATTTTCCCCTACAAGATTACGGGACGAGCTACGATCTGGCTCTGCAAACACCATATCAAGCCCTACCACTACCGGCCCGGATGCCGTTACTTTACTCAACAATTCAGCAATACGATCCCTTGGCCATGGCCATTGTCCTTCCTCTGCAAGACTTTTTGAATCCACATCCACAACAACAATACGGGCTTGATCAACAGAAGGAGGATAATAACGTATTAGCGCATCAAAATATTCGTCACGTAACTCACCAAGAAATATAGGATTCCATAAAGAAATTAGAATAAACATCAACGTCAACAATATTCCAGCCAGACGAGCCCAAAAATGTCCAATAGATATTTTTTTAAAGTGAATCATTGTAACTTGTGTTTGGTGTACTGTGGCATCCGATAGAGTTCCGGGATGATTGTTTCACTCCAAATTGCAAACAAAGTGTTTAACTGCTCAACAGATTTCAAATTCAAAGTCCAATAATCAATCCCACGCAAACAAAAAATACCACGATGGGGATAATATAAGCCACCAGGAGTATAAGAAGAGTAAATTGTACCAAATGCCGGATCAACTAAATACCACTTATCTTCAAGATACACCTCAATAAAAACATGGCCAACAGTAATGGCCAGAGAATTCTTGCGGAATCGTTTTATCCAGTCACTATCAGCAGTAATAACCAGACGAGCAGGAATCTCCACAATCCGAAACAAAGATACCTGTATTAAGGCAAAATCAGCACATCCACCAGCAACGCCATCCTCAAAGAGCTGTTCTGCTGTTCTTTTAAACATCAAAGTATTTTCCCATGCATCGTATCGTAATGATGGACTTAGCACTTTTACTGCCTGAAACAGTCTTTCTCGTCTAGTTTCTCCATGAACTTTGAGGCTGGCACGGAGTAGTAGCTCACCAGGTTGCGTTTGCTCACCCTGCTGTAACCAGGGAATGACATCTTCAGGTAATGGTTGCTCATAGTAACGGGAAAAATTGGTAAATCCAGATTGGTATATCGAACTACAGGCAGGCAGAGACAAAAAAACAAACAGAACAAAAAAGGTTCGGAAAAAACTGAGCTTTCCCGAACCTGTGTAATGTAAGGGTTCGGTAAAAAATAACTTGGTATTTTCCGGTCGTAAATGTGCTGCAGATTCAGACGATTTTATATCTTCACAACCGCAGCGTAGCTGGCTACGTGAGGATTGTGAAGATATAAAATCGTCTGAAGGTGTGGTGCAGTTACGAATTTGAAAGTCCAAGGTATTTCTTACCGAGGTAAATATTCGGCTAGCACCCCATCCTCGTTCGATCCGGCTTGTTCACATATGAACAAATATAGTTCACAAGCCGGATCA
>JAOZTO010000287.1 GCA_029942265.1 Desulfocapsa sp. | reverse complement strand
GATTACACACATTTTATGAAAAGAATGGTTTGTTGTGTTTCAAGCCTGCAAACGTGGGCGATTTGCCTGCCTGTGTTGTGCCCGTTCCAGACGGTCAGCAGCTGTGAGAGTTGGCTGGTTAGTTCTCATGTTACTTTTGTTCCACTCCTCTCCAAGAAGGTCAGATGGCTGAAAAAAACAGTACCAGTCTTTTCTTTTTAGCTCCCTATTTCCCTTGTCATATCGTCCTTTTCCAAAACGCTCGTAGGTTGTGGATACAAGGTGGATGCTTCCGATAAGTCCAACGGTGACTGAAAAAAGTGTTAAGGGTTCCATGGTCGTACTCCTTTCTATTAACTGAATATAAAATTATAAACGGGAACAGTGAAGATCAAAAACTGGTACGTGGGGACGCTGATCAGCTGTAGCTGTCTCCCCTTCTGGCTTACTCAAGACATAGCGAATCCCAGCATCGGTAGCACTCACTCTAGCAATAACCGCTTCAGGTTTGGCTATATCAATAATATGCTGAACCTGGATACCTTGAGCTTGTGCCTGAATGGTGAAACGTTCTGCATTTTGCTTGGCCATATCAATAAAGCGATTACTTTCTCGTTGCATTCTGTCACCTGAGAAATGTAGGGGCTTGTCAGTAACATCTAGTGCGATGATTTCGCAGTCAAGACGTTGAGCCATTCTTAAGGCATAGTCTGTTACCTGTGGCATATACTCCCCATCCTGAACCATAAGAATCTTTGCAGGGGCAGTGTTCTGATCAACCATTCTCCCCAAAGCTTCAACAGCCGAGGAACTTCCAGTAGCCATGGCTCCCATATCTACGCTCTGTTTTTTGATTTTTTGTACATCAACGCCTTTGTTTTTCTTTTTTCCTAAACCAAGCCAGTCAGTGAATCCCATGATGTTCTCCTTAGTATTGTAGATGATGCTTTTATTATATTCATGTTCCGTCTGTGTCATTGCATACGGTGTGCCAAGTTGAACTTGTATTTATATAGTCATTTATATCAGTGGTATGGGATGGTTTTATGTGCGATTTGTTTTGAATTTTTATGAGAGCTTTTCTATATCATTGCAACTTGCAACATTTTTTCGGTGGACAACACATGTAAAAGGATAATTTGTAGGGAGGAAAAGAAGTAGTGGGTCGTAATGATATGTATTTACAAGAAAAAAAACAGATATTATTATCGTAGGGACGGGAATTGTTGCATGATGAAACTGCGTAACAAAATGCAACAGCAGTGCTGAGTCTGTTGATTTAATAGCATTTTCTAAGTTTCACACCTCGTATTTGTCCGATATTGAGGTGTGAGATTTTGACGTAAACATTCGGGTTCGGTTCAAAAATAGGCTTAACCACTGAACTGTAAATGTTTGGATAGTGCCCCAGGTTCGCTGATTAGGGTACTTTGCTTAAAGAGGAAGCCTGCGAAAGGGGGTCGTCTTTCGCAGATCTGGCGAAATTGTTTACTCTTATGGCTGATACTCTTATTGAGTAATAAGCAGGTGTGGAATTGCTTCTTCTAATGTATCAACGTAGACTAATTCCAGGTGGCCGGTAACATCGCTACCAAATGAGGCCACATCCTCCTGGTTTTCTGTAGGCAGAATAACCTTGGTACAACCGGTACGAACAGCAGCCAGAAGTTTTTCACGAACTCCCCCAACAGGTAAAATTTGACCGGTCAATGTCATCTCGCCTGTCAGTGAAACCATGCGATGAACAGGCTTGTCAGTGAGTAGAGAAACCAAGGCAATAGCAATAGCCATTCCAGCTGATGGGCCGTCTTTTGACACAGCACCGGAAGGAAGATGGATGTGAATATCAGAGTTATCGTAGAAATCAGGTGCTATTCCAAGTTGTTCTGTATTACTTCTTATATAACTAAGAGCTGTCTGCGCTGATTCACGCAACACCTCCCCAAGTGAACCCGTAAGAAGCAGGTTCGTATTTCCACGCATTCGCAAGGCTTCAATAAACATCATTCCACCACCAAACTGAGTCCAGACCAAGCTGGTTACTACCCCTACCTTATCTTCCCCTTCAGCGGCCTCTTGCCGATACTTCCGTGGTCCGAGCAGAGATGTTATCGTAGTTTCGTCAATCTCGGGTAGGGATTTTTTGTCATCCTGAAGAACTTGAAGAGCGAGTTTTCGACAGATGGTTCCAATTTTCCTTGTAAGCTCTCGTACACCGGATTCTCTAGTATATTCAACGATGAGTTTCTCAAAGGCTTGATCGTTGATCTGAGGATTTATCTCGTTTAGGCCGTTGGCAGCCACTTGGTTGGGAAGAAGAAATTTCTTTGCAATAACAAGTTTTTCCTGAAGAGAATAGCTGGAGAACTCGATGATCTCCAGTCGATCTAGCAAAGGAGCTGGTAATTTGCTGATATTATTAGCTGTGGCAATGAAAAGAACCCCAGAGAGATCAAAAGGGACATCAAGATATTGATCACTAAAACTTCCATTCTGTTCAGGATCAAGGACTTCCAGGAGAACAGATGCTGGGTCGCCGCGAAAATCCTGGCCTATTTTGTCGATTTCATCGAGCATGATACATGGATTATTCACTCCAGCTCGTTTAATTTCGCTAATAATACGCCCAGGCATAGAACCCACATAGGTTCTTCGATGACCACGGATTTCAGCTTCGTCGCGTAATCCTCCCATTGATATTCGAATAAATTCTCGGCCAAGAGACGTTGCCACTGCCTGCCCTATGGATGTTTTCCCAGTACCAGGAGGTCCTGCAAAACAGAGTACTGGACCCTGGCTAACCTGTAGTTTTTTCTGTTTATTGAGGATTTCTTCAACTGTTTCTTTGAGTATATCTAGTTGAACAGGTTTTGGCAAATAGTGAGCTGCCCCTTTGCGCAAGGCATCTACAGCATTGGCAACTGTTGCATAACCAGTGACCATGATTACACTGGTTTCAGGTGAAGCCTTACTGATTTTATCAATCAGGGTGAGTCCATCCATCTTGTCCATTTTCAAATCAGTGATCATTACATCAAAATATTCACTGGTTTCAACCTGTTGCAACGCCTCAACACCATTGGCGGCGATCTGTACGGTATGACCAAGTCTTGTAAAATAAAGCTGGAGATTATTACGGGCAATCTCCTCATCATCTACGATCAGTATTCTGGATTTTTGCTGATTCTTTAGACTTTTGGCTGCAAGGTATTCAAGAATCCGTGTCTTAACCACTTCGAGTCCGAAATGATGAGTAGCCATGATAGTTTTAGCCCGTCCGAGATTAAGGTTGTCTTTGGTTTCTTTGAACCATGGCAACGACAGGAGTAATTCGATATAAGTGACTCCTATTGAAAATTCGGCAACAAATGGATCAATTTTCTGAAGACGTTCCATCTCAGTTGTGATTTGACGGGCAACATAAGGGGGCAAATCGGTATAGCCTACCCTGGCTTTTAAATCATCCAGCTGCTGATGCTGGGAACTAGTTGGCTTTTCAGTATCCGGCAATATAGTTTCAGGTTCTTTTTTTGAAAAAAAACTCATTAGTGTGTAGTAACTGAAAAATCAGCTACCCCTCTGTATAGTGAAGGTTACAGCCCGATGGCCATTGGCAGTTAAAGGATCTATTACAGACCTCGTAAATATCTTGGTCAACTTTCCTGTTTATTACGTAGAAACGCAAAGATAATGAAAGTTTGACAGTTGGTTGGTCTGAGTTGTCAGTCACCATTACAGAGAGTTATTCTGTTTCTGATAACTGAACACTGACGATTGACAACTTTCCCGTCTCTGTAAATTCAAATGAATGAGCCTGTTGATTTAATGCCTTTTGTCCCGATCTCTTCGTTAAATGAAAAATTTTATCCTCGGAATATCAACTATATGCCTGTGGTAAAATTTTCCATTTATCTCGACATCGAACCAAAATGCTATTAAATCAACGGACTCATGAATGTCCAAATAAGTAAATATTCGGGTTGGGTTCAAAACAGCCCAGACCACTGAATTGTAAATGT
>JAOZTO010000286.1 GCA_029942265.1 Desulfocapsa sp. | reverse complement strand
ATCGCTGCGCCCCAAGCCATTCATCACCAAGTGGGAGGCCACGGTGGAATCCTTACCACCTGAAAAAGAAACCAAGATGGTTTTACCAGCATATGTAATCACAGTTTGACGAACAAACTCCTCCGCCTCATATTGTAGGTCTTCAATATATTTTTTGTTAGCTTCTTGCAGGGTGGCCAACCACTTCTTCCCACTTCTTCTCAGTGGTATTAATTCCTTAGCCTTATCCGAAATTGTAACATTATCAGTGGTTGCTGATAATTTAAAAATAACTATCCCTTGGCAATAATACGCGTAACGACCAGGAGCCACCCAAATTTCACCCTCTTTTAGCAGAAGCTGGATTTCGGGATTTACTTGTTTCTTTAGATACTGAATTTCTGGGCGGAACACTGGCATCAAGGATGCAGCGCAAATATCCCTCCCCTTATTGCCACAAGCATGACAGACCTTACCAAGCAGTGGTACATGGCATGAATCACACCAATATGCTCTATTACCAGCAGTTTTACTCATAACCTTATCTTACCCCTACCTTTTTTCTTAATAGTGATTGTAGCGGCTGGTTGCTCAATCTCGTCTTCTGACTGAGAATATTGCGATTCCTGCTGAGGTTCAGCAACTTCATTGTGGGTAATATCTACTGGAGCATGAACATTCGCTGCTAAGACAATCTCCAGGAAATAGTCATCAATAGCTTTAAGAAAAGTTATAAGCAACGCATCTCGTGTCACCTTTTTTTTCAACTCTGTATTTATTGACCCCACAAGACGAGCTTTGAATCCATTTTGAGAATATTCTTGAAAATATTCTGTTTGCAGGAGACTCTTTAATGGTTCTTTACACACTTTACCCTTAAATTCACCTGAAGAAAATTCGTCGATATGGCTCATCACTGCTGTATCAAGTTCAACGATCAGACCATTCTTGTGACGAGAAAGATAGAAATTATAAAACATTTTCTTGAGGTTACTGAGGTAGATCGTCCCATCTCCATCCATGCTACGAATAAAAATAAAGGCCATAACCAGTCTATAGGAAGTATTGTTCCGACTCACCAAGAAATGAGCCAGCTCTGCTACCGAACCTGGTAGTTGCTCAATCAATCTTTGGCAGGATAGTTGTTTCCAATTTTGGGGCAGATCATAAAAGCCATCGCCAATACTCGTAAATCGTGTTTCTTTTGTAAGAGCGGTAGTGATGTTTTGCTCAGAAAACTCACCTGCGAGATGCTGAATGATATACTGCCGTCTCTGTGGCGACCCTTTTTCACTAACCAATTCTTCAATAGCAGTGGATACCGATCGATAGCCCCCCAGTCCCCAGGATTTCAATCCATAAGTTCCCCTACCTATGATTTCAATTTTCTTATAACGCATGATTGCGTTATGAACATGACGATCTGTTATTTCAAATAATGTTTTGTTTTCTCGACGAATTCCATTGGCAATTTCTCTAAAATGCATTGGCTCACCGTGAGTTTCCAGTACATGGCAAGCAACATCCTCAAGATTTTTGCTATACTTCCCAAGCCATCTATCGTGGGGAAGAACAACATCATCGTGGAGGATCAAGAGCCCGTTACTTTTGTAAACCAACAGCTCAATTAAAGCGGGGTGAAATGTTGTGACAGGGTTATCCCAGGGGCATTTAATTTGACAAGATTCAATTATCTTTGCAGCAACAACCTGGACATGAAATGATTCGTTTGAATCAAAATTCAAACTTTTGAGCAGGTGTCCTGGAATATCACAGCTAAGACAGTTACATTCTACCTCAAAAAGATCACCAGCTTTTTTAAAAGTTGCATCCGGCTGCTTCAGAAGTAAAAATTGCCCTAATGCCAAAGGGTAAGGAGCAATCGGCCAATCGAATTCATTTTGTAAAACAGTAGACAATGTTTCTAGCCTGATGAGGCCACCACCTTGAGCAACAAGCTGATCTAACTTTCTCCAAAAAAAATCTAACTTGTCTATATTTACTTTTACGCGCAGCTTAGCCATTCCTTTTTTAAGAATTTGCCGAGCTCGTTCTCGCGTTATTTCAAATTGCTGCCCAAGGGGTTCCAAGGTGGGAACTTTACCATCTGAAAAACATAGTCTTTGTAGAAGTAGCTTTTGATCTCGTTCTTTTTTCACACACCTGCCAATGTAAGTTATCATCATTTCATCGTAGCTGGAGTAATCAATGTGATAAGAATCATCCTCTTCATTGTCTCCTAAACAAATGGATCGAACAACATTCCTAAGCTCCTGGAGACAGTTCCTGCCAAAATTTTTCTGCTGCAACAAATAGGCCCCTGATGTCAGCAAAACGTCACCAATGGTTTCTATACCTAGATTATCAAGCACATTGGCTGTTCGTGTTGAAAACACTAAATCTGACAATTTCATAGAAGTTGGGAAATCTGCATGCAGATCGCCTAATTGAATTTGTTCGCGATTCTTTCTGCAAAAAAGAGGGAGTAATACTATGGACTGCTCATCAGGAGAGGCTGAAAGTATCTTATACAGCGTTGGTTTTTCGAATGTTTCGTCACTTCCTACGTAATCAACTTTGAAATCATACAATTCATCTGCAGTTTTCCTACCGCAAAATTGTAGTTTCAATAGTTGTTTGTAAGATGAAATTGAAAATTTCTCTGCTGAATTAAAATTATTAATTAAAACATTTGTTGCACGTACAGATAACCCAAACGATATGGCAATATCTTGCCAGTTTTCATTCACTGATTCAGACACTTCTTCCTTTGGGTGGCTAGACTGTCTCTCTGAATTACGATGAGCTGTCTTGACTATTTTTGCTACTTTTTTTATCTCTTTATCCGTACCTTGTTGGATTACACTAATTGTTTCTGATTTATTCGTATCTTTTTGCAAAAAGTTAGCAATTAATTTCTTGGTATCTTTACCATGTGACACATGTAGTGAACCAGTGTTACAGTCAAACATGCCAAAATCAATTAACTCATCGATAAGATTATATAGAAAATTATTAGATACAGATAATTCTTTATGATATTTCAATACAAAAGTTGTCCGAGGAATATCATTCTTTGCAACTAGCTCAACAATACTATTAAGCATTAACAAATCAGGTGTTTGTTCACTATTAAGCCTCACCCAATCAGGTGCTTGTTTATAATTTCCAGACGTAGTCTCTGGTTCCGTGCTTACTTCTATTTTTGATTTTGTTGCACAACTTTGAGTTGCTTCAACGAATTTTTTCAGATTTCCAAAACATCGCCCATAAATCCACGTAGGATATTGCCCAAACTCTTCTAAAAGTTTATAGGGTGGTAAATCATCATGTTTTGCTTTAATTCCTTTATATTCAGTTAATAGATCATCTCTTGTTATGCCTTCAGCCAAAAGAATATACTGAGTATAGCCACCATAACTATTGACGACTTTACGTAAGTCACATGTGGATTCAATTCCAAGCTCTTTCATCGTTGGAACTCGATCCCATTTCTTTTTAAATTTAAAATACTTATTTTTTAACAGCTTTTTGGACGAATCTTTGTCGGTTTTATTTGAGAGAGGAGAAAGCAGTGAGGTAGAATGTTCAGCAAGGGATACTGAGAAATTCTCATGTGAAGTAGGTCCCGCCAAAACACCATTTTTTTCTGCATGACTAAGCTTTAACCTATACAATTCCTTCGCAGTTTTTTTGCCACAAAATGGAAGTTTCCAAAAATCTCTAAAAGATGCATTTAGAAACTCTTCTAAGGATTTAAAATTATCAAGGGCTACTCCAACAAATTTCTTCAATATTCTTACAAACCTAGGATAGATAAAGCTTTATTATAAGCTTCACAGTATCTCATAAGCAGATAATGTGAAGACTCGGCGATTATACTTTCCGCACTTCCATTTAAAATGTATTGCGCCCCATGGACAACACCTACGTTACTAGGCAGTTGTCCGAGAATGTCCTTTCACCCTAAACTCTTTAGAAGAGTCAAGAAATAATGCTCAGAATATGACACATATGCCTGCTCTTATTTTGAGAAA
>JAOZTO010000285.1 GCA_029942265.1 Desulfocapsa sp. | reverse complement strand
GCTATAAGCAAGAGCAAGGCTTTCACGCTCACTTGCCTGTATAACTTTTTTATTTTGAATAAACACCGAAAACATAATTACTGTTAGTGGAATCAGAGTTATCAGGATTCCGGTGAGAACCAGCTTTGTTCGAATTTTAAGGTTGGTGAGTTTCATGTGCTCCCTCTATTAAAAAAGTGTTGTGTTTCAGGTTGCCCCTCAATATCACAATACTACATTGTGATATTGGTGTGTGCAAGTATTTTGTGAAAAAAGCAATAGTGGTTTTTTCACTGCTGTACGTATTGCGCCTGGATGGCAGTAATAGCCACAGTATTAATAATATCTGGAACCAGACACCCACGGCTGAGATCATTGACAGGTTTTTTTAATCCCTGTAACACAGGACCTATAGCAACCGCTCCGGAAGATCGCTGTACAGCCTTGTATGTATTGTTTCCGGTGTTCAAATCCGGGAAGATAAACACAGTGGCACGACCTGCCACCTGACTATTGGGCATTTTTGTTTTTGCAACTGTCGGTTCAATGGCGGCATCGTACTGAATAGGGCCTTCAATAAGGAGGTCAGGTCGTTTTTCTTTGGCTATTGCAGTGGCTTCACGAACTTTTACAACGTCAGCTCCCTTGCCAGAGGCACCGGTTGAATAGGAGAGCATGGCAACTCTTGGCTCAATTCCGAATGTGGCCGCTGTGTCAGCAGAAGATATTCCGATTTCAGCCAGTTGTGCGGCATTTGGATCGGGGTTTACAGCACAATCACCATACACTAGTACCCGAGTATCGAGACACATCAGAAATACTGAGGAGACAACGGATATTCCAGGCAGGGTCTTGATAATCTGTAGGGCGGGACGAATGGTGTTTGCGGTGGTGTTGATTGCTCCTGAAACCATTCCATCTGCAATACCTTTGTATACCATCATGGTTCCAAAATAAGATAAATTGGTCATGGCATCACGAGCACCGTCCTGAGTCATGTTTTTATGTTTCCGAAGTTCGTAAAATGTCTGGATAAAGTCTCCTGTGAGATCTGAGTTTTCCGGATCAATAAGTGTGGCTTTACTGATATCAAGACCAAGTGATGCCGCTTGGTCTCTGATTTCGTTAATATTACCAAGAAGAGTAATATTAACCACGTTGCGTCTAAGAAGGATTTCCGTGGCTCGTAATATTCGCTCATCGCTGGCTTCCGGAAGGACGATATGTTTTTTTGAGGAACGAGCCCTTTCAAACAGACCATATTCAAACATAACCGGAGTCACAGTTTCCGGTGTGTTGGAAAGTTCTATGATTTTACGAAGTCGTTCGCTGTTTACATGGGTTTCAAAGAGACCAAGAGCAAGGGCAATTTTGCGATCATCTGTTGGGTTGATTAGAGCTGGAACTGCAGCAACGTTACGTGCCGTGGTGTAAGTGTCAGTTGTAACACTGAGTATTGGTATTGTCTGTTCTCGACCTGTGATAAGTTTTACAGTATTTGGGCCTGGGAGGAATCCACCGGAGAGTAAAATTCCGGCAACATTAGGGTAGTTTGTTGTGAAAAGTGTGGAAATTGACCCAAGGACAATATCATTCCTGTCACCTGGCACGATGATCAGATCACCGTCTTCAATATGATCAAGAAAGTGTTCCATGGTCATGGCGGCAATTTTGAATTGTTTGACGATACGATCCATTCCTTCATTGTGGCCAAGAACATCTGTGCAATGAAGTGCTTCACTAATGTCTGCAAGTGAGGGTTTATCAAGTTCTTCATTTTCAGGCAGGAGAAAAACCGGCACCCCGGAAGCATCGTCGGGGGCATCGAGTTCTACTTCGAGTACGCCAAATGTATCTTCTGCCATGCGATTGACAAAGGTGGCAAAGTGGGTGCATCCTGACTCTGCAATGGCATCTTCTGATATTTGTATTTCCTTGGCAATATCTCGTGCAGTCTGTCCCATACCGCTGATGACACCGACAAAAGGACAGCCAAGATTCATGGCTATTTCCATATTGATATCAGTGTCAAAAGCAGAAAGAAAGACATTGGGGTTCACTCCCAGACACAGAACAAAATCATATCGTTCCTTGAGATAGTTGAGTTTGTCAATTAGTGCTTCGAGCAGGAGTTTCTTTTTGCCTTCTGCCACAAAAGATTTTACTTCTGAGGCTTCAAAACCGTAACTTTCCTCATAGCTCATATTAGGGCAGTATCGCCCGCGGATAAGGGCAATGTCGGGATCAATTTCCTTGGTAGTATTTATTACTGGACGGAAAAAAGCAACATTTCCCATGGAACGACTGAGAAATTCCATGATTCCCATGGCGATAACAAGTTTACCTGCTTCAGGTTCAAGGGAAGCGATATAAAGAGTGTTTGATGGCATTCTTATTCCCACTCAATAGTGGATGGAGGTTTGGAGGAGATATCAAAAACAACACGATTCACCCCGCGCACCTCATTAATAATTCGGCTGGAAATAGTTCCCAGAAGATCATAGGGAATCTTTGACCAGTCAGCAGTCATGGCATCCCTTGAGTCTACCGAGCGCAGGGCAATAACGTTTTCATAGGTGCGTCCATCTCCCATAACGCCGACAGTCTGAATGGGTAGCAGAACAGCAAAAGATTGCCATACTTTACGGTACCAACCGCTTTTTTTCATCTCATCAAGCACAATGACATCAGCCTGGCGAACGATATGCAGGCGTTCTTTGGTTACTTCACCCATTATTCTGATTCCAAGACCTGGGCCTGGAAATGGTTGTCGGTAGATGGCTTCTTCGGGGAGTCCAAGTTCAAGTCCAAGTTCACGCACTTCATCTTTGAAGAGTTCACGAAGCGGTTCGATAAGATCAAGCTTCATAATTTCAGGCAAGCCGCCAACATTATGATGGGATTTTATGGGTGCTTCTCCCATAAATGAGACGGATTCGATAACATCAGGATAAAGTGTTCCCTGGGCAAGAAAATTCACTTCACCAAGTTTTGTGGCCTCTTCTTCAAAAATTTTAATAAAACCAAGGCCGATACGTTTTCGTTTGATTTCAGGATCAAGCACACCGTCAAGTTCGCTTAAAAAGAAGTCAACAGCATCAACGGCAATTACATGGAGCTGACTTTTTTCACGAAAGAAGCACAGGATGGATTCACTTTCTCCGATACGCATCAAACCATTATCAACGTATATACAGGTGAGCTGGTCTCCAATAGCTTTATGAACAAGAGCGGCAGTAACGGAAGAATCAACTCCGCCGGAGAGTGCGCAGATAACTTTATTGTTGCCGACCTGTTCCTGAATACCTAAAACAGTGGATTCAATAAAGGAGGCCATTGTCCAAGTGGGGCTGCATTTACAGAGGCCGAAAATGAAATTACGAAGAACATCTGTACCGATAAGGGTGTGAACAACCTCTGGGTGAAACTGTACTGCCACAAAGGGTTTTGAGGTGTGACGCAGCGCCGCATAGGGAGAATGATCACTTACGGCAGTGGTTTCAAAACCATCAGGGATGACTTCAATACGGTCTCCGTGACTCATCCAAACTTGATGCTGTGGAACGCCTGTCTCAAGTCCTGTGAAAATCCCTTCTGTAGATTTAATTGTGAGATTTGCTTTACCAAATTCCCGTTTGTCAGCATTTTCAACTTTGCCACCAAGCTGTTGCATCATTAATTGGGCGCCGTAACAGATTCCGAGGACAGGCAGGCCAAGGTCAAAAACACCAGGATCTGATAAAGGAGCATCTGAATCGTAAACAGAACGGGGACCGCCGGACAGGATAATCCCTGTGGGCTGCATCGCCTTTATTGTGTCAAGTGGTGTGGAAAAAGGATGTATTTCGCAATAGACCTTCTGCTCACGGATACGTCTGGCTATAAGTTGTGTGGTTTGTGAACCGAAGTCGAGGATTAGGATTTTTTCGTTATGTATGTTCATTGGTTGGGGGAGGTGTTAAGGGTTAAGGGGTAAAGGGTGACAGGCTCCTAGGAGCTTGTCCGAGAATAGGCATTTTGTTCAAAATCGAAGAATTTTCTAAAA
>JAOZTO010000284.1 GCA_029942265.1 Desulfocapsa sp. | reverse complement strand
TAATTTTAATTTATAACAATGTTATTTGTTTTGTACTTTTTCATATTGCACCCGTATATATGAGAGGTTAACAAATCAGACTTTTTGTGAGTCTGCAATACCTTGGAAAGAGTATATAGAAGAAGCCGGAAGGATGCAAACCCAACCGGCTATTATTAAAAAGATATTTGAAAATATGTATTGTCAACTACTCATCAAGTATTCACTGTCTCCTTGAGGAACACAGAACACTGCTTACATACCACTTACGGCTTTAAACCAACCAACTGCCAAACCAACGGGGCCACCAGCCTGAAACATTGCACTGCCTATACAAGCAACACTCCACAATCCTATAACTCCGGCAAATGCAGCAATACTTCCAATAATGATTTTATCAACTTCTGTTGAGACTGAAGTTTTTGTTGTTTGGCCTACGGTTGCTTGAGTTTTTTGTTTTACCATTGTTGCTTCTTGCATTGTTAATTCCTCTGTTTGATAAGATTTAAAAAGATTGATAGAAATATTTATAAGGTATCTAGATAGACGCTCGTCAAGTAATTATCACATTCCCGCAAGGGCTTTAAAATAACCACCAACCAGCCCCAAAGGGCCGCCAGCCTGAAAAAGGGCACTTGCAAGACATGCCACGCTCCACAGGCCTACAACTCCAGTGAATGCAATGATACAACCAATTATGATTTTATCGATCTCTGTTGAAACAGCGCTTGTGCTCTGATCGAGAACTGCGGTTTGGCTTTTTTGTTTTGTGAGGATTGTATCGGTCATGGTGTCTCCTTGTGTGGGTAGCAGGATAATTGTTATTTGTTATGCCTTCTCTTTTGCATACACCGTGCCAAAAGTTAAAACAGTGTTTTTTTATTGTTTGTTTTGTTAAATGCACTGCGTTTATAGGACTTAAAAGGGACAATGCTGTCTCGTGGATTAAAAGGAAGATGGGGCATTGTCTCGGCCATACGTCCCGGTATCGTCCCAATTGTGTCTCGTTGTTGTCCCATCGCTACACAACCGGGACAGTTCTTTCAGGTTGGTTCGTCAATATTGTATCGTTCTATCTGTCTGTAAAGTGTGGATCTTGCAACACCAAGTAATTTGGCGGCCTTTGCTTTGTTACCGTTTGTATGATGCAGTGCTGCAAGGATTCTTTCGTCAGTACGTTGTTGTGGAATAGATTGAGAAGGGAAGGGGGAATTCGTGTGGAATGGTGTCTCGTTATGAGTGAGGGGCGGAGTGGAAGGGTGGACAGCAGGTTGTTCAGCCACAATTGGAGAAATATGTAACTCGTCAGGAATGTGTTGTAGTAAAAGTACTGGCCCATCACAAAGAACACACGCTCTCTCCATAACGTGTCTCAATTCTCTTACGTTACCAGGCCAATAATATTTCTCCATACATTCGAGTACTTGGTCGGAAATAAGCGATGTTTTCTTGCCAAGTTGTTTGCGAAAGACGGAGAGGAAATGGTGTGCTAGCAAAGGAACCCCATTGATTCTATCGCGAAGAGGAGGAAGCTTTACTTCAATGACTTTCAGTCGATAATAGAGGTCTTCTCTGAACTTACCTTCCCGTACCATTTTTTGAAAATTTGCATTGGTTGCAGCAATAATACGAACATCGACATGAATAGATTCGTCTGCTCCAACTGGAGTGAATGTTTTTTCTTGAAGAAAGCGCAGAAGAAGTAATTGTGTCCTAGGTGAAATATCACCAATTTCATCAAGAAAAAGTGTCCCACCATCAGCTTGGAGTAATCTTCCAGCCCTGTCTTTGTCGGCACCAGTGAACGCACCCTTGCAGTGTCCAAAAAGCTCACTTTCAAGAAGATTTTCAGTCACCGAGACACAATCAACTTTAACCAGAGCTTTATTGCTACGGGAGCTTTCGGCATGAAGTGCTTCCGCGGCAAGCTCTTTACCCGTTCCTGATTCACCGGTGATAAGGACAGCAGTATCAACTTTACCGATATTTTCAATCAGTCTGTACACCTCTTGCATAACATTGCTTGAACCAACATATCCGTGAAAACGGTTTCGGTTATCTTTAATGGTTTGAGGTTCATCGACACTCATGTCCCTTGCGACAATGACAACTCCTTGGAGTTCATCATTTTTTCCACGCAACGGTGAAGCGTTCAGGCTTATCATCTTTACTGTGTTGTCAGCGTTGACACATTCGATAAGATGTTTTCTGACTTCCGTTTTTTCTTCAAGTACTTTACGGGCGTCGCCGAAGCAGGCAAGACTCACTTCAGGCGGGAGGTGATTCATGTCTGTAAGACCGTCAACACCTTTTTCTTGGAGCCATTGTTCAGCGGTTTCATTAAGCTGGACAATATTCATGTCAGCATCAAAAGTAATAATAGCATCACTCACTGAGCGAAACACAGTTTCCAGGTAGAGATGGTATTTATCATTTTCAATTTGAAGGGCTTTTGCTTTATTTTCAAGATTCCAGTGAGTAAGTGCCTTGCTGGTGAAGTGCAGTAGTGTGGCCTTGTTGACAGGCTTTGAGATATAGTCAAAGGCACCATTACGAACTGACTCAGCAGCTGATTCAAGATTTGGAAATCCTGTTATCATAACAACGGGACATTTAACACCTTGCTCTCTAAGGTTTTTGAGAAGAATGGTGCCACCTTTTCCAATAAGGACAATATCGCTGATTATCAAATCGTAGGTTTGTGTAGAAATTGCCTCCATGGCTTGTTCAAAAGTTGCGACTGTTTTAACGGATTTATAGCCAGCAGTATTGAGGAAAATCTCAAATGTTTGTCTGATTGATTCTTCATCATCTACTATGAGAATATGTGATTCGTATAAGTTCTTGGGCATATTGTTATATCCCTGCCGGAAGTTCAATAATCATTTCAGTATAGTCGTTAATGACTGAGTTAACGCGTAAATCTCCGCCGTGATCTTTTAATATGCCGTAGCTTATACTGAGGCCAAGTCCAGTCCCTTCACCGGGGTCTTTAGTTGTATAGAATGGTTCAAAAAGACGTTCGAGAACAGATTGCGGCATTCCTGTGCCATGATCTTTTAAAGTGATACAATATGTGCTAGGGATCTGTTTGTCTTTTAGCTCACAGGAAATGCTGATTTTTTTTAGTGGATCTGGAAATGGGTGTCTAGCATTTAATGCATAGCGGCTATTGCTGATAAGATTTAGAAACACCTGCTGAAGTTTTCTGAAATCTCCAACAATAAGAGTTCTTTCTTCAGGAAAATGTATGTCGAGAAGGATGCCGTCTTTTTGTAAGTGATGTTTTATCAAGGTGAGACTTTCTTTTACAATCTCTACTGGGTCAATGGGTTCAGGGTCGCTTGGATCGGATCGTGAAAACGAGAGAAGGTTGTGGGTAATATCTGCTATTCTGTCACCTTCTCTGATTATTTTATGGACGATAGTAACGGCGTCAGGTTCAAGTGTATAATTATCTATCAAAATTTGCGAAAAATTAATGATTCCAGTAATAGGATTGTTGATTTCATGAGCCACGCCTGCAGCAAGTTCTCCAATGGCAGCAAGTTTGGAAGTCCGGATGGAATCTACCTTTCTGCTTTCGTCTCGTGTAAGCTCTCTTGCAATCAGCATGATTTTATTTACACTACCATCTGCTTCTGTAAGTGGAGAGATAGTAAAAGAGTATTCACCAAAAAGTCCAGGGAGACGTGTATCTTCAACTTTTGGACTACATGTCTTGAGAAATTCCTCAAGTGGGCATTTGATGTGCGGCCATTTTCCTCCATGAATAATTGTACAGATACCAAACCCCACTACTTCATCTCTGGTTTTTCTGGCAGCAAGAAGGGTGGCATTGTTGGCTTCAATAATTATTCCGTCAGGCTTAACAACGAGAATAGGATCTTGGATAGCATTGAAAAGTTGTTCCCAGGTTCCATTGTACTCACACTTGTGTGGGGCAGGCATGCAAGCACAGCCGGTACGTTTTGGGGGGAAATCCAGAGTGTTTTTGTTTTGGCTGTTACTTTTCATTAGTTTGTAAATGCGTTAGGCAGAGTTTGGGGCTTCTTAGTTTGTTTATTTTGAA
>JAOZTO010000283.1 GCA_029942265.1 Desulfocapsa sp. | reverse complement strand
TAGTAATAGCATCGATTAGAAACTTTTTCGAACCAAGGGTGCCTTTCGCTTAAACTCTTCAGAATTATAAAAAAAACAAAATTATTCATTTTGTGTAATTGCGTTAAGTTCGTTTCACCTTATCCTAGCATATGTTTTTTAATTTTATGTTATCTAATTAATATACCAATATTTTACAATACTACCCTCCATCTGTCTACAAATATTTATCTAATTGTATTGAACCTATTACCGAAGTTGGACAAGGTATTTATCCTTGACATAAGTTTCGTTAGGCAGTAACCATCTTCACAAATGTATATTCACCTTCAATTACACATTAACAGTAATAATTACCAATTATTATTTTATTCAATAAAATAGTTAAACAGTTAATCGTTTCTTCATTTTATTCTGAACAAACTTTCCACGGAGCACACAAAAATGACAAAAAATCCTTTATTCACTTTTGCTATTATTTCTTTGTCCATGTTTCTCGTATCGCTTCAATCCGCATCCGCTGACGACAGCTACGATGTCAAGGAGAACGGCCCTAAAAAACCTATTGTTTGGAACAAACCTATAAAAGCAACATTTGTTCATGAGGTTCATACTGTTGATGCAGGAATTGAATGTTCTAGTTGCCATGATGATATCTTTTTTATGCAACGAGGTGTGGCGGTCAGAAGTGGAAAATTCACTATGGCAGCCATGGCTGAAGGTCAATTTTGTGGAACATGCCATGATGGCGACGGTGCCTTTTCAACTGAAAGCAACTGTATGGCATGTCATACAGTATCAGAAGATCCTATTATCTGGAAAACACCTACAAAGACCTCCTTTAGCCATAAAAGTCATGTCGAAGAATTTGAACTTGAATGCAGTGATTGTCACAGTGGTGTTTTTTCCATGAAAATTGGTTCATCCATCGCCAACACTGATTTTACAATGGCTGCTTTTAAGGATGGTAAATATTGTGGATCATGTCATAATGGTGATGATGCCTTTTCCTCATCAACTCAGTGCGAATCCTGCCATTATCCCCCTACTGAAAAGATTGTGTTTAACAAACCTGTTAAAACAGTTGTGTTTGATCATGACATTCACATTAACAAAGCAGAACTTTCTTGTGAATCCTGTCATAAAAAAGTGTTTGCCATGAAAGGTGGTGCACTTGAAGGTGAAAAACTTGTTTTTTCTGATGATCCTGCTGAAAAACGTAAGTATTTAGTTGAACTTCACAATAAATTTTGCGGTACTTGTCACGATTCGTCCCAAGCATTTGGATATCTTACAAAATGTACAGTTTGTCATATCGGTGTAAAGGGGTACAACAAAATGAATCAAGGAAATTCGAACAAAGATACTCATGAGAAAAGTGGCCACTAAAATGCCTGAGAATAGCCTATTCTCAGACAAGATAAAATAACATTGCACTGTAATTGTTTATATACGTAAATAGGAGAAGATATGTCAGCACGGATGGTAAATATTTCAAAAAAATGGGGATTTCACGGCGTAGAAGCGTTAAGAAATGCCAGCCCATTGTACAAGATCACGATGGCGTTTTTTGCCCTTCTAGCTCTTGCTGGTGCAGTAGTTGGACTTCAGGCGATGATAGTTGGGTATCATCATGTGTATGGTGTAACAAGGGAAATTTCCTGGGGATTGCTGATTTCAGCCTATATCTTCTGTGTTGTTACCTCCACAGGTCTCTGTATTGTCTCTTCCATTGGCCATGTATTCGGTGGTGAGGCTTTTATGCCCATTGCCAAGCGTGCAGTCTTTATGTCCATTATGTTTATGTTTGGTGGATTCTGTATTATTTTCTTTGATATTGAAAATCCCTTTCGTATGGCCATTTGGAATGTAATTTCACCAAATTTTGCCTCAAATATGTGGTGGATGGGAACACTCTATGGAATGTATCTTTTTTTCATGGTTGTAGAGTATTATTTCCTGCTTGACCAAAACCATTCACTTTCACGGTTAATGGGGTTTTTTGGTCTTGTTATCGGCATTGCAGCCCATAGTAATCTTGGTGCTGTCTTTGGAATGCTCCATGGACGACCATTCTGGTATGGTCCCTATCTACCAATTTACTTTATCTTTTCAGCTGCCATGTCCGGTGGCTGTGCTATTCTCTTTTTTACAGCTCTTGGCTGGAAAATCAACCCAGAAATAATGAACTTAAGAATGGAACGTGCTATGAAAGCCGTTACCCAGATTACTATATTTCTTATCTCCGTTATCATCTTCTTCACCATCTGGAAAATTATAACCGGAATGGTTTCAGAAGGAAAACAACTGATAATAATGTCATTCCTTACGGGTGATTATGCCATTAATTTTTGGGTCTTCGAAGTGTTTCTCGGCATGTTTCTTCCCTTGTACTTATTGATTCGTTCCAAAGGAAATAATTACAATCTTATCTTATGGGCCACTGGTCTCATGATGATTGGAATTTTCTTTATGCGTTACGACATTGTCATTCCAGGTCAAATGGAATCCGTTTATCATTCTCTTGGGGTTGTTGAAGCTGAAAATATGCTGACATATACACCTTCATTTCACGAAATTATGGCTTCGCTCTTTGGTATGGGATTTATTGGATTTGCCTATTTTGCCGGAGAAAAAATGCTTAATGGCCATCAGCTTGAAAAACATGAGATCGTACCTGATGGCGGTTATATCTGTCCTGGTTGCGGTGCTATTCATTTTATGGAAGAAGGAGAAACCGAAGAAGAGGCCATGAAGCGCCACCATAAGATTTGGTAAAATTCTCCATATGTCGGTAACACTAGAAAACTTGCAGCAACGAAGCAGATAGAGTTTTTATACGACGCATCAATGATGGCATCGTATAAAGCCTGAACTCAAGATCTACTCGTAAAAACTAACAAAGGATAATTAATATATGAAATTTCCTATATCTAATTTTGACACTGTGAAAAATGAGGGGACGTCATCTGTCAGTCCTCAGGAAAGAAGAAAATTCCTAAAACTTGGCCTTGCTGTTGCTGGAGTTTACGCAGGTGGAAAAATACTCTCGTTGACTTCAAGTATTGGAACAGCCCACGCAAGCGGTGGAGGTGCTGTAAAAAAATATCCATACAATCCACACTACAGCATGATAATACGCCAATCTCTTTGCATTGACTGTGAGAAATGTGTCGAATCCTGTAATAAAACTAATGCTGTACCAAGTGATGGGTATCGTACTCGGATTTTAACAAAAAGATATACTGGTACACTCGCCAAAATGGTGGAGTTTATCCCTGTACTCTGTAACCACTGCAATGACGCTCCTTGCGTTAGAGCCTGTCCTACCAGAGCAACCTATAAAGATTCGGTGACTGGTATAGTTCGTATGGAAAGTAGAAAATGTATTGGTTGTAAAACCTGCATGCTCGCATGTCCTTATGATGCTCGCTACTTCAGTACAGTGAGAAGAGCAGTAGATAAATGTGATTTTTGCTGGGAAGAGCGGTTATCTCACGGTGAAACCCAAACAGGCTGTTCTTCCGCCTGCCCTACAGGAGCAAGAACTTTTGGAAACATGACAGATCCTGACAATATCGTCTACAAACTTGTTCACCAGATTGAAGAAAAAGTGTGGGTCTTGCGCCCTGCTGACGATACTAAACCAAATATTTTTTATATGAAAGGCAATATCCGATCCGTCGAAAACATCCTGAAAGAACAGAAGTTTAAGCTATAACATATTTTTCAAAGATCAACATTTCCAATCATGTTTTCACCACTCCATTCTTTATAAAAAAGAATGGAGTGGTTGTTCTCAGACAATACTCCAAGTATATCAGGTTCTCTGAACAGAGAATATCAAATATTATTTTCAATCTGGCACATCCTGTGCATATTTTTATCTAAACACATTATTGTGGTATTTGGTGCGACACCTATGTAGTATTGTGTGGTTTTGACTCCACACTTACAACACATTCGTTGCACGAATTACACAACAGTTCACTTTTCCTATGGATATTCGCAAATGAATTTTCTTAAACGAAATGAAATTCTTTTAGCTATTAATGAACTTTCTGCATCAGATTCCGGTGAAATCCACAG
>JAOZTO010000282.1 GCA_029942265.1 Desulfocapsa sp. | reverse complement strand
AAGGGCATTCTCGGACAACCTCCTAGCCTAATATTTACGATTTAAGGACTATACAATGTTTATTGATCTGTTACGAAAACGTAGGTCGTGTCGTCAATTCCAAGATAAACCAGTGGAACAGGAAAAGATCGATCTTCTTGTTGAGGCTATGCTTCGTGCTCCTTCTTCACGCAGTTTGAATCCTTGGGAATTTGTTGTGGTACAAGACAAAGATACATTGCAACACCTGTCCCTTGCAAAACCACATGGGGCGGCATTTTTAGGGAAGGCCGCTTTGGGTATTGTGATCTGCGCCGATCCTAAAAAGTGTGATATCTGGGTGGAGGATTGTAGTATCGCATCAATTCTTCTTCACCTTGAAGCAACGGATCTTGGTCTAGGGAGTTGCTGGATACAGATTCGAAAACGAGAGCATGATGAAGAACAGAGTGCAGAATCTTATATTTCCAATATCCTGAATATTCCAAAAGGAAAGGTCGTGGCAGCGATTATCGCTATTGGCTACCCGTCTAGGGAGAATAAGGGACATCCTGAATCATCTTTGATGATGGATAAAGTTACATTTGAGAAGTATCATGGGTAAAAATTCGGCTATCTATCGTGAATTCAGACTTTTTACGAGTCCATCAAAACATAATTGTAGCCATCAGGTAATAAGGTAAAGGAAAAAAACGTGGATATAAGTAATTTTCGTCGTGAGTATTTAAGAAGTGGGCTTGAACATGCAGATCTGTTGCAGGATCCCGTCGCACAGTTTGGTCTTTGGTTTGATCAAGCTAGAAAAACGGATATTACAGATCCTAATGCGATGGTTTTATCCACGGTTAGTAAAGAAGGAGCTCCAAGCCAGCGAACTGTTTTGTTAAAGTATTTTGATGAGAAAGGGTTTGTGTTTTTCACTAACAAAGAGAGCCGCAAGGCATATGAAATAACAGAAAATAACCAGGTGAATATTCATTTTACTTGGCTGGAATTAGAACGTCAGATAAGTATTGCAGGGATCGCCAAGCCTATTTCGGTAACAGAGTCCGCCAAATATTTTATGAGTCGCCCGCGTGATTCACAGATTGCGGCTTGGGTGTCGGATCAAAGTAGGGCTATTTCTTCCCGTAAGCTT
Organism: Desulfocapsa sp.; assembly: GCA_029942265.1. GTDB lineage: Bacteria > Desulfobacterota > Desulfobulbia > Desulfobulbales > Desulfocapsaceae > Desulfocapsa. The sequence continues at coordinate 2,954 of JAOZTO010000282.1, read as the reverse complement.
TTGCTACAGAAATTTTCGCAAATGAAGAAAAAATTTTCTGATGGAGAAGTGCCGTTACCATCATTTTGGGGCGGATACAGGGTTATTCCTTCTTCGGTTGAGTTTTGGCAGGGACGTGAAAATCGTCTTCATGACAGGTTTCTTTATACCGAGTCAGGTGGTGATTGGCAGGTCGATCGTCTGGCTCCGTAGAACAAAACGGTGTTATTTCACAAGGTTAATACCGCTTTCTTCTGATTTTTCGGAGAGTTCCTTAAGATGAGCACGTTGTGATGACGCTACAATAGTTTCGATATCTGCTGCGATGGATCGTGTTGGTAGATCTAGCTGTACCCCGCAGCGATACTGGATGCCTTTTTTCTCCCGTACTTTTGAAATGTGGCGTACAGTTCCTTTGACTCTCACCTGTAGTACACCGTCAATGATGCAGTGGATAGTGCATATTTCCCCTTCTCTGAATAAACGTTGTTGCTCCTTTTTTACTTCAAAAGACAATCCATTGACACTGATGTCTATAGGTTTCGTGCGGATGTCCGGTCTTTTTCTTTTTCCTTTAATGAAGAGTGAAAAGTCCATCTCCCTTGGAACTTTCGCTCGAAAAGCCCGAGCACCTCGAACTTGTCTACCCACAACTGGGAATGCAAGGCGAAGTACAGGGAGCTCACGGACAAAAGTCATATCCTGGAAAAATGTTCCGAGTTCAATGGCACTTGTCGATGTAAAGAAGCGGATTGTTATTTTTTTGGAATTTCGAATTTGAGGATTTCCCATACCTGGTTCAATGGGCAGGATGATAAGATGATTCATCAGTTTAAGATAATCACCGGTAATGTACTCCGGTTCCACTAATGTTATTTCACCATCTTCATCTTCGCTTTCTTCGAGATCAGGCGTGTCGTCGTTAATTCTGCTGAAGTAGACTCTCGTCATACCATCTATTTCTACTTCGAGAATTTTTTCATCAAGGAGAGCTGTTTGGACATAAGGGAGAATTTCGCTGGATTTAGTCAGGAATTCCCCAGATGCCATACCATCCTCAATTGCCTGACGGGTGAAGGAATAAGCGTCTTCGGGAAAAAAAAGAGCAAGCTTTTTCTGTACGTTTTGAATAGAGAGTTCTTTTTTGTCGTCAATTATATCCATGTTAACCAATATAGTCATTATTGCAAATTACTCGAGATATTCTTTTTGAAAAAGTTCTTCCGCTTCAAGTGATCCTGCAAGAATCAATTTTCCCGACTTAGTAAAGACTGTATCTGGTGCAAGGTGTGTTGTGAAGTCTTCTCCGGTCTTTATAGCAAGAAGATTGCAACTAGTCTTTTCACGCATTTTCGTTTCGGCGAGTGTTTTGCCTTGGAAGTCAGCCGGAATCGGTACCATAAAGATGTTCAGTGCATCAGAAAAAAAAGAAGAGTTTGAAGGACGCAAAAGGTTCATAATTGATTTTGCAGCTATGGATGCAGAAGAATCTACAATATCTGCGCCGGCACGATGGAGTTTGGAAACTGTACGTTTTTCAGTTGCTCGAGTAATGATTTGAATATCCGGGCGTAATTGTCGACAGTAGAAAGAAAGGTAAATATTCATGGCGTCGTTATGGGTAGTGATGATCACTGAACGAGCAGTGTCGATCCCTGCTTCTTTTAACGTTTTAATATCTGCTGCATCTCCTTGGATGTGATGACTGTTTTCTTTTATAATGGCTGGTCGTTTTTCAATGATAGTATAAGCAATATCCTTTTCCTTTAAAAATCTGGCTGCGGCCTGTCCTACTCGACCACCTCCAAGAATAAGGATATGCACGTCCTGGTCTTCTTTTTTTGATTGTTTTGCCAGTTGCAGATCTGCTCGTGCAAGTTCTTCCTTTGTTCCTGCAATAATAAGTATATTTGTTGGGCTTAGAATGGATAAGGGATCTGGGATCATGACAGTGCCACGCTCCCATATGCCAATGACCGTCAGCCCTATTGTGTTTCTGAGTCTGGCTTCTTTCAGAGTTTTCCCCATAAGGTTCTGCGTATCGCGTACCGGAAATTCACCAATAAAGAGTTGTTCAAAACTGCCGATAATGTGTGCATGTCTGACAGGTACGGTTTTCTTGGCCATGTTTGTACCCAGCATTCCCATAAACTGAAATATATGAGTGTTTCCAGGATAGTTTAGGATGTCCAGTGAGTGCTCCTTGTCGGCACTGGCAGCAATGGGCACACGATCACTAATTTCCCTTACGGTAAATGAGATGTTGGTATTTATCAGATCGTCATCTGTGGCTACTATGAGGGCTGCGTTGTCAGCCTGGATTTTTTCGTAGGTTTCCGGGGCGTCAACTTCGCCAAGCACAACAGGATATCCAGCATCCAGAATTTCGGTTGCAGTCTGTTGGTCTCCAGTGACAAATGTGTAGGAAAACTCATATTTTTTGAGATTTTCCACAAGAGTTCTGCATATAGGATCGAAATTTGTCAGAATGACATGGTTTTTGGTTGTTTCCGGAAGGGAACGTGGTATTCGTGTTTGGCTTTGTGCCTCAAGCCAGGGAGCCCAGAAGAATTGAATAAATGTGAACGGTAGCATAATCAGCAGTAGAATAACTCCTGATATTAGTACGAGAAGAGTGAAAAGCAGGCCGAGGTCTGTAGAGAAGGTAATATCCCCAAATCCTAACGTGGACATGACGGTTAACGTCCAGTAAAGACCGGTGACCCAGCTGTAATCCCTACCTTCATGGAGCATGATTAAATGGAAAATCACGCTGTATAAGGTAATAATAAGTAATAGAAAAAAGAGAAACCTAGCCAATAAAAAGACATTTCTTTGGGATTTCTTATTGTTGGCAAAAAAAAGTATCTGTAGAAAAAATAGCTTCATAGTAATCTGATAAGAGGTGGAATCCTTACAAGGAGGTCTAATAAGTTGCAATAATCCATGTTGGTTTATTGGTTTTGTCTGTTTTG
>JAOZTO010000281.1 GCA_029942265.1 Desulfocapsa sp. | reverse complement strand
TATCTTATTTTGATCCATCCTACCTATTCTTCCTGTGAAAAGCCACTACTTCGGAATAAGTCATCCCAGTACCACCGAAAATATCCAGAGCACTTCCCACAGTGGCATGTAATTGATTAGAAGAAATATCAACAATCAATTTCATATCATCCATATTTTTTATACCACCCGCATACGTTGTTGGGATGGGGCTCCATTTAGCAAGCCGTTTTACCAGCTCTGTTTCTATGCCATTACATTGCCCTTCAACATCAGCTGCATGGATCAAAAACTCATCACAACAGACTGAAAATTCATCTAATATTTGTGGACTAATCACAACCTCTGTAAAATTTTGCCAGCGATCTGTAACAATATAGTATTCGTCATCTCTTCTACGGCAACTGAGGTCAAGAACCAGGTTTTCCTTTCCTACAATCTGTACAAGTTTTTCCAAGCGCTCACGGTTTATCTGACCATCCGAAAAGACATGGGAGGTGACAATGACATGGGATGCTCCCTTATCCAACCATTCCTTGGCATTTTCTCCGGTAATATCGCCACCTACCTGCATTCCACCTGGCCATACAGCTAATGCTTCAGCAGCGGCATCATCGTTTCCTGGCCCAAGTTTAATAATATGCCCACCGGTAAGATTATCTCTGCGATACATTTTCGCAAACCATGACGACGGATGCGTTGCAGTGAAATTTGTTTGCAGACTTGTCGGATCGCTATCTTTTAGAGTAGAGCCAACAATCTGTTTCACTTTGCCATTATGGAGATCTATACAAGGTCTGAATTGCATACGAATAAAAGTTGGTAATTATGTAAAAAAACAAAAAAAGGCGGTAATTTCCAATTGGAAACAACCGCCTTTCTCACGTATTCAAAGACTCTATTGTTCTAGGATTAGGCTTTCTTAATCAACATAGTTGCAGGATCAAGAATCAACGATTTTCCAGCATCCGCTGCGCATGCAACAGAACATTTCAGAGTTTTCAATTTGATATCATTCGCATCCGGAGATATCAACAATACAGTATCAAACGCATCATCAACGTCATTACACGGAGCAGGTACACCATTTGCACTAACTCGTTCTTCACCACGATGCTTAACGGCAGAGAACCAGATTGTCTTCAGGTCATGCTTCTCCATAAAACCTTTCAGCTCTTTCAAAGATGACGCACTATCTGCTTCGGTAAAATCAAAACCATCAATTACAAGGCAATCAGCGTTAAATATTCCCTGCTGGGACAGATCTTCCATTCGTTCTTCAAGAGTGGCAGGACTAAAGCTGTTCTCTTTGAAGGTCATGATCATACGATTTTTCATAACCTCATCGACTATCTGCTGAAATCCCTCAACCTTTTTTTCCTGGTTCATAAGTGCCAGAATATCATCGTACCAGGTTCTTGTTTTTTCAACACCTTCACCAATAGCCACGTGCAAAACTTTATTGTCACGAAGCATGGAATCCATGGCAATCTGAACAAGAATTGCTGTCTTTCCAAGGCCGGCACGAGCCATAATCAGCCCAACACGACGACCATCATTACCATCTTCTTTCTCAAGGCCAAGAGCCCGTAGTGGATTATTTGATACCAGGTCTTCTTTTCCCATGGTAAACACCTCTCTTATATAATCATTTGCGGCAGCAAATTAACGCTTCGCTACCCAATCACATGTAATAGTATCAGCAATAGAAAAAAAACTCTATTTTTCCTTCTTTTCATCCTGATATTTCTTCACCAACTCTTCACTAACACTCTTAGGAACAGGTTTAAAACTTGCAAATTCCATGGTGAATTCAGCTTTTCCCTGGGTTAGGGAACGTAAAGTAGTGGAATACCCAAACATTTCAGAAAGAGGCACTTCAGCCTCAACCACTGTATAGCTTCCTTCTTCAGTGGTACCGATAATCATACCGCGACGTTGATTGATACTCCCCATAACCGAACCCTGAAACTCGGAAGGCCCTTCAACAGCAACCTTCATAATGGGTTCCATAATGGTTGGTTTCGCTTTTGCGTATCCTTCCCTGAAAGCACCAGCTGAGGCCAACTGAAAAGCAACATCAGATGAATCGACAGCATGGAAAGCACCGTCATTAACAACACAGCGTACTCCGGTAACCGGCGAGCCACAGAGTGTTCCTTTTTCAAGACTCTTCTTAAATCCTTTATCACATGATGAAATAAATTCACGTGGAATCGACCCACCAACGATCTTATCTTCAAACTCGTAATCACCTTCTTCAAGAGGCTCCATATAACCAGCCACACGACCAAACTGACCAGAACCACCAGTCTGTTTTTTGTGAGTATAATTAAATTCTGCCCGAGTAGAAATGGTTTCACGATATGCAACCTGAGGGGCACCAACTTCAACCTCAGCACCATATTCACGTTTCATACGTTCAACATACACTTCAAGGTGTAATTCACCCATACCGGAAATAATTGTCTCACAGGTTTCATGATCAACATATGTTTTAAATGTCGGATCTTCTTTTGTAAATCTGTTAAGCGCTTTTGACATATTGATCTGGGCTTTGTTATCACTTGGAATTATAGCAAGCGAAATAACAGGCTCAGGAATATGCATGGAACTCATGGAACAGGTAATCTTGCCATCGGTAAACGTATCGCCCGATGCACAATCCACACCAAACAGTGCGACAATATCACCAGCACCACAGGAATCAATCTCTTCCATTTCATCAGAATGCATGCGAACCAGCCGTCCGACTTTAACTTTTTTACCAGTACGGATGTTATAGACCGTATCTCCTTTGGTCAGCGTTCCTTGATAGGTACGAACATAAGTAAGCTGACCATAACGACCATCTTCCAGTTTAAAGGCAAGCATAATAAGGGGATCATCAGAATCATTGGAAACAGGAAATTCTTCTTCGTCCTTATCCAGATCAAGCCCAATATTTTCAACATCAGTTGGGCAGGGAAGATAAGAATCAACAGCATCAAGAAGTGGCTGAACTGCTTTGTTTTTATAAGCAGAGCCGATAAATACCGGTGAAAATTCCAAGGCAAGAGTTCCGGCTCGAACAGCTTCTTTTACAAGGTCTGTTGAAATCTCAGATTCTTCGAGCATAGCCTCCATCAATTCTTCGGAAAACATGGAGACTGCATCAAGCAACTCTTCACGTTTTTCCTCTGCGGCATCTTGAAGACCAGCTGGGATTTCCTCTATTCGAATATCTTCACCATTCTCACCATCAAAATAGAGCGCCTCCATGGCAACCAAGTCTATCACACCTTCCAGATCATTCTCAAGGCCAATTGGCAGTTGCAACATATGTGCATTCAGCCCCAGTTTGTCCCGTAACTGATTGGTTACACGTTCAGGATTAGCACCGGTTCGATCACATTTATTGATAAAAGATATACGAGGAACATTATATCTATCCATCTGCCTGTTTACCGTAATGGATTGTGACTGAACGCCACCAACGGAACAGAGAATAAGCACAGCACCATCAAGCACACGAAGGGCGCGCTCTACTTCAACTGTGAAATCCACATGACCGGGAGTATCAATAATATTAATACTATTTTCCTTCCAGTTGCAATAGGTAGCTGCGGACTGAATGGTAATTCCACGCTCTCTTTCAAGCTCCATGGAATCCATTTTGGCACCAACACCGTCTTTTCCACGAACATCGTGGATGGCATGAATTCTGTCAGTATAAAACAGAATACGTTCGGTCAAAGTTGTTTTTCCTGAATCAATGTGAGCACTGATTCCAATATTTCGCACATTGCTTAAGTCTTCACTCATGTCTGCTACCCTCTACCAGATTCTTCCTGCCGGGAAACCCAGCTCAGCTCGCTCTAAAAAAAGCGTAATATGAAATAAAAAAATAAGGAGCCGCAGTATTCTGCAACTCCCAACTCAATAAACACTACAAACTTCAATCTCGTTAACAGTATGATTTTTATACTAATTCACAAAACAACACATCTTCAAGATGAGAAAATTGCGCATATTACCTCATTTAACCTCGCAAGGGAAGGTTTTTTCGCTTTTCTCATCGCTTTTCCCTATTCTTAACATAATTCAGTGGATATTTA
>JAOZTO010000280.1 GCA_029942265.1 Desulfocapsa sp. | reverse complement strand
GATCAATGATGTCTTGTACTGATTACGAATCTTAAATCAACATGCTCATTGTATGGGGTATCGTATAATTATACGGAGTAAGAGGAAATGAGAACAGATATCGTTCATATAGGTGCAGGTGAACTGACATACGAAATTCGTAATATCGTGAATGTTGGAATGAAATTGCAAGAATTTGGTTTGACAACTAATTGGGAAAATATAGGTGATCCTATTATCAAGGGGGAAAAAATCCCTCTTTGGATGAAGGAGATTGTTTCAAATGCGGTTATGCAGGATGCCACTTATGGATATTGTCCCACCAAAGGTGTCTTGAGTACGAGGGAATTTATTGCCTCCGAAACAAATAAACGGGGCGGGGTGCAGATTGATCCTGAAGATATTCTTTTTTTTAACGGTCTTGGGGATGCAATTTCAAAAATTTTTGGTTTTCTGCGAAGAACTGCACGTGTCCTTGTTCCAACACCAAGTTATACTACGCATTCCTCGGCAGAAGCTGCGCATTCTGGTGATAAACCTCTCACATATATACTTGATCCCAACCATCACTGGTATCCGGATCTGGATGATCTTGAAAAATCTATTAAATACAATCCTGCTGTCGCAGGTATTCTCATTATCAATCCAGACAATCCTACCGGTGCGGTGTATCCTACCCATATCCTAGAATCCATGGTAGAACTTGCAAAACGATACGACTTATTTATTGTTTGCGATGAGGTGTATCATAATATTGTGTATAATGGAACTTCGACATCGCCACTATCGGATGTGATCGGAGATGTTCCAGGAATTGCCATGCGTGGAGTTTCAAAAGAAATGCCGTGGCCAGGATCCAGATGTGGCTGGATTGAAGTATATAATGCGGACAAAGATCCCATGTTTGCTAAATATATTCAGTCTGTTCTGAACGCAAAGATGGTGGAAGTTTGTTCCACTACGCTTCCCCAAACAGTGTATCCTGATATTGTTCAACACCCGAAGTATCAGGGCTACCTTGACGAACGAATTGCACGTTATGAAAAATTTTCAAACATTGCTTATCAATGCCTAAAAGATATAAAAGGAGTGCTTGTAAATCGTCCCAATGGTGCTTTTTATATGAGTGTCTGTTTTGAAGATGGTGTTTTAAATCATAAACAAACACTACCCATTGAGAACAGTGACATAAGAGAAATGATCGAAAAGCTTGTGAGCCCAGAAGGGACATCGGTGGATAAGCGTTTTGTCTATTACATGCTTGGGGCAACAGGTGTTTGTGTGGTTCCTCTTACATCTTTTGCGACGGATCTTCAGGGGTTTAGGGTTACATTGCTAGAACGTGACGAGCAGATGTTTATACAGATCTTTGAAACCATTAAATCGTCAATTAAGCAGTACTTGGCCAGTTAGGAACGGGGACAGATCCATCATCATAGAGTAGGGGTATCGTTATAGCACTTGTAACAGGAAATACAGGCGGTCTGAAAAAAAACCAGTTAAAACAGTTGGAAAGACTTGCAGGAAAACGGGGAAGTAAGGTGGATATTGTGGGGCCTGAACTGGCTCGTGCTCTGTGTCAACTCTCCTTTGATCTGAATAGACAGATTGGCTTACTTTTGCAACGATCCGGGAAAGTTGAAGCTGTAATTGTCGGTGATTACAGAGGAATAATGATCCCTCAACTTTCTCATATACGCAGTCGTGGACGTCTCAAAGGATTGCGTTTGGTTCATACTCATCTGGCTGGTGAAGCGATCAGCGATGAAGATTTAATGGATCTTCTGTTCCTGCGACTCGATATGCTCTCTGTGGTAACTGTTGCTCCTGATGGTCTTCCCGAACAACTCCATTCCGTTCATCTGTTACCCAATTCAAAGGATGGAAAAAACTGGGCATTTCTTCCTCCTGTTCATCCTGCTAATCAAACAGATTCCTTTGAAGACTTTATCCACGCACTCGAAGGAGAATTTACACGAAAAGCATCTGGAAAAGATGTCGAAAACGGAATAGACAAGGCTATTTTGGTCAGTGTAAGCAGCCAATCTAAGATCCGTGCTGAAGAATCTTTACGTGAATTGTCAGAACTTGCTAGGTCAGGTGATGTGCTTGTACTTGCAGAAGTTCTGCAACAGCGTCGAAAGATAAACCCTCGCCTGATTCTTGGTAAGGGGAAACTTGCAGATATTATGATTCAGGCTCTACAGTTAAATGCGAATCTGCTTATATTCGATCAGGAACTTAACCCGTCTCAGATTCGTTCCATTACTGATTATACGGATTTGAGAGTAATAGACAGAACGCAGCTGATTCTTGATATTTTTGCCAGACGTGCCTTAAGCCGAGAGGGAAAAGTACAGGTGGAAATGGCTCAGCTAAAATATATGCTACCAAGACTGTCTTCAAGAGATGATGCTCTGTCTCGATTAACGGGTGGTATCGGAGCAAGAGGACCTGGCGAAACAAAACTTGAAATTGACAAGCGGCGTATTAATGATCGTCTGGCACGGCTTGCCAAAGAACTCAAAAAGGTGAGTCGGGAACGTTATCAGAGAAGATCCAGAAGGCGGAAAAAAGACCTCCCTGTACTCTCCTTTGTCGGCTACACTAATGCTGGGAAATCTACCCTGTTAAATACGTTAACTCAGAGCACAATTGTGGCCGAAGATAAATTGTTTGCGACCCTTGATCCCACAAGCCGTCGCCTTCGTTTTCCACGGGATATGGAAGTTATTGTTACAGATACCGTTGGGTTTATTCGAAATTTACCGGCTGATCTGCTCCAGGCATTTAAGGCAACTCTTGAGGAACTGGAAGAGGCGGATTTACTTGTTCATGTTGTGGATCTTTCAAATCCCTGTTTTCGTGATCAGATGAAGGTTGTCGATGAGTTGTTACGTGATTTGGATCTTGGCACAATTCCCTGTTTAAAGCTCTTCAATAAAGCTGATCGTGTGGCAGAAGATACAATACTACTGGAAGGTATTGCTGGGGAAGGTCTTGTGGTCAGTGCATTAGATGCTGAAACGCTTGCACCATTTCTTGAACAGGCACAGGTGATTATGGGAAAAATTCTTCATAGTTGATGGATTTGTAAAATATTTTAGTGCTGGAGATAAAAGCCAAGGTCTTTTTCGAATTGGCTGTGATCAATAAATTCGCAACCAATTGTGTTTTGCATCACACTTCTAACAATCACTTGTTTACTTAACTCCGTCTGTTTTCTGTCATCAAGCTGAAAGGTGAGCAGTGCCTTTTGACCAACAGTGATAGCGTGTATTCCTGAAATTGAAAATCCAATGCCACTGCGTGAAATATTAATAACCTGCATTGATCCGCCACCTGGTGAAGGGGCGTCGATAAGTGAATAGGTACCTGTGATATTTGTGGGTTTTCGGTAGTGTCTTCGAAAATCCAGTGAAACCAAAAAATTGCAGTTACAGCTACAACGGGTTTTGAGGGTGTGGATAACGTTGCGAAATTTTCCCACAGCGATGTTTTTCATACGGGAACAGGATGGACAGCGGATTGAAGCAGTGTTATTTGTTTTTACAAATGATTTGTGTATTTTCATACTCGCATCTTCTTTGTGTGGCGTGTTGCGAACTCAGTCATAAATAAGAACGGTATAACGCTCCAATATGGCTTCTGTTTCAGGATCAAGATCGCTTGCGACTTCATGGATTTGGTATTCATGCTTGCAGCCAGTGCAACGTAAACGAATACGTCGGCACTGACGTAAAACCTCAAGTTTTTCAGAACATTTTCGACATTTCATAGGTTTTAACTTAGTAGTTGTTCACGGGTAAAGATCGCCTCAAGTGTGTAGCCGGCTTTAGCAAGGACTTCCACGCCGCCTTCCTGACGTTCAACAACGGTGATGACCTGGCCCACAATGAAGCCAGCATCTTCCACACGTTTAATCACCTTAACCAAGGTTCCACCTGTGGTAACCACATCTTCAAGGAGTGTAACCCTGCATCCAGCTGGCATATTACTAAGTCCTTCTATGTAATTAGCTGTGCCGTGTCCCTTGGCTTCTTTGCGGACGATAAATGCTGGAATTGGATGTTTTTCAAGGTGGCTGACAACAGATACGGCAGAAACTAA
>JAOZTO010000279.1 GCA_029942265.1 Desulfocapsa sp. | reverse complement strand
GAACTCAAAAAGGGTGCTGGAAGAATTTCTTCCAGCACCCTTTTTTTGTGTACTTCACGCAAACCATTAATCCCTATAATCTACCGCAAGGCAGTAGATTATAGGGAACTCTGCTGTTCTTATTTTTCAGGTTCCAATGAAGCAGCACGAGCTTTAAGGAATTTCCAGCTCTTGTCTATATCTTTTTGTGCTGCAGCCATAAGTTCATCTGCATGATCAGGGTTCATCATTTTTAGCATACGGTAGCGGTTCTCACCCAGTGCATACTCGTCAAAGGTCATTGTAGGATCTTTGGAGTCAATGGAAAGAGGATTTTTACCGGTATCCTCAAGATCAGGATTGTAGCGATACAGTGGCCAGTGTCCACATTGTACAGCTTTTTTCTGCTGGTGCAGTCCTTTGGTCATATCAATACCATGATTAATACAATGCGAATATGCTATTAACAATGATGGCCCGTCGTATGCTTCGGCTTCTGCAATTGCTTTTGCAACCTGAGTAGGATTGGCTCCCATGGAGATTTTCGCAATATAAATGTTCCCGTAGGTGGCAAAAATCATACCAATATCTTTCTTTGGCATCTTCTTTCCACCAGCGGCAAACTCTGCAGTTGCAGCACGAGGAGTAGCTTTAGACATCTGGCCGCCAGTGTTGGAATACACTTCTGTATCAAGTATCATTACGTTTACATTTTCGCCTGATGCTAATACATGGTCAAGACCGCCGTATCCAATATCGTATGCCCATCCGTCACCACCAAAGATCCATACTGATTTTTTTACAAGATAATCGGCACAACCAAGTAGGCGTTTGGCGATTATGTTGTCAGAACCCTCAAGTTTTACTTTGAGTTTGGCAACTCGATCACGTTGGTTTTCTATATCAGTTTGTGTCTTCTGTGCAGCTTTGTTAATGTCAGTTGCCATTTTTTTGGTGATGAGTTTTTCGGCAACTGCTTTTTCCATAAGCTCTACAGCTTGTGAACCGAGTTTTGAAACTGATGTGCGCATGCCAAGTCCAAATTCAGCATTGTCCTCAAACAGAGAGTTGGCCCAAGCAGGCCCCCGTCCGTCCTCACGTTTACAATAAGGTGTCGTTGGCAGGTTACCACCGTAAATTGAAGAACACCCAGTAGCATTGGCAATCAACATTCTGTCACCAAACATCTGGGTAACAAGTTTAATGTATGGAGTTTCACCACAGCCAGCGCAAGCACCCGAGAACTCAAACAGTGGACGAAGTAACTGGCTACCCTTAATTGTTGTCGGGTTGACAACAGCAGGATCCATTTCTGGTAGGCTGAGGAAGTAGTCCACGTTTGTACTCTGAGTCTCACGAATTTTTTCAGAGTTATGTACCATCTTGAGGGCCTTGTTTCCTTTTTTACCAGGACAAACATCCATACATTGCGTACATGAACAACAATCCTGCGTGAAGACCTGGATGACAAATTGAGAACCTTTGAAGGCTTTTCCAATTGCGGGAATGGTTTTGAAGCTCTTGGGAGCTTTATCCATTTTGGCAATTTTCATACGTATTACGGCATGGGGGCACACAAGGGAGCATTGACCACACTGGATACAATTCTCTTCAATCCACTCAGGAACATATACGCCGATATTACGTTTTTCGTATTGTGTTGTAGCAGTGGGCCAGGTACCATCGTTTGGCATTTCAGACACCTTCACCTGGTCGCCTTTACCTTCAATCATCTTCGCTGTAACATTTCTTACGAATTCCGGCGCAGATGCAGGAACAGTTGGAGGCATTTCATGTCCGCCAGTTGACTTGGCTAGTTTTACTTTAACAATGTTCTTCACAGCTGCATCAACGGCTGCGTAGTTCATGTTAACTACCTTGTCACCTTTTTTGCCGTAGGTCTTTTTAATAGCGTCTTTGATGGCAGTGATAGCTTCTTTCTCAGAAATAATACCTGAAATAAGGAAGAATGCAGTCTGCATAATCATATTAATACGAGCGCCAAGACCTAATGTTTCACCGAGTGAAAGCGCATCGATAATATAAAATTTTGCTTTTTTATTGATAAGATCTTTCTGGACATTACGTGGCAGTTCTTTCCAGATTTGCTTGGCGGTAAAAGTAGTCGTGAGCAAAAATGTTCCACCATCTTCAAGATTGCGAAGCATGTCATACTGGTTAAGAAAAGTGAAGTTATGACAGGCGATAAAATTGGCTTTATTGATGAGGTACGGAGCAACAACCTGGTTTTTACCAAATCGTAAATGAGAAGTGGTGATGGAACCGGATTTTTTGGAGTCGTAGACAAAGTATCCTTGAGCGGAGTTGTCAGTTTCTGTACCAATAATTTTAATGGTGTTCTTATTGGCGCCAACAGTTCCATCAGATCCTAAACCATAAAACATAGCACGATATACATCATCGCCTTCAATGGAGAAATCAGGGTCGTAGGAAAGACTGGTTCCTGCAATGTCGTCATTTGGACCGACACAGAAATGATTTTTGGGAGCCATGGCTTTCATATTGTCATAAATAGCTTTTACCATGGTCGGGGTGAATTCAGCAGAACCGAGTCCATAACGTCCGGAGAGGATCAATGGTTGATAAGCGGCAGTATTGGATTCAGTGGCCTCACCAATTGCTGTACGAATGTCTTGATAAAGAGGTTCTCCAGCTGATCCCGGTTCTTTGGTTCTATCCATAACCGTGATACGTTCAACAGATGCGGGAAGTGAGTTGACCATTGCTTTGCAATCAAAAGGTCTAAACAGGCGTACAATCACAAGACCGACACTGTTACCTTCACTAACCAAATGATCGATGGTAGCAGAAACAGTTTCGCAACCGGAAGCCATCATCACGATAATGTCTGTTGCATCTGGGGATCCGTAGTAGTCAAAAAGATGGTACTGACGACCGGTGATGGCAGCAAATTTGTCCATGGTATCCTGAACAATTTTTGGTGTGGCGGCGTAAAAGCTGTTTACTGTTTCACGTCCTGTAAAAAATACATCGGGATTTTGAGCAGTACCGCGAATGGTAGGACGATCAGGAGTTAACGCACGATTACGATGAGCGATGATATTATCTTCATCAATTAGTGCAGCCATATCGTCGTTGCTAAGTTCTTCAATTTTCTGGATTTCATGGGAGGTACGAAAACCATCAAAGAAATGAATAAAAGGGATACGTGAAGCCAGGGACACTTCTGTAGAGATAAGTGCCATATCCATACATTCCTGAACATTCTGAGAACAGAGCATGCCCCATCCGGTTTGGCGAGCTGCGTAAATGTCAGAATGATCACCAAAAATTGAAAGTCCTTGAGCTGCAATGGATCGTGCAGATACATGAAAGACTGTTGGTGTCAGTTCACCTGCAATTTTGTACATATTAGGGATCATCAAGAGAAGTCCCTGGGAAGCCGTAAAAGTTGTACACAGCACACCTGTTGCGAGGGAACCATGGAGAGAACCGGCAACACCGCCCTCTGATTGCATCTGATTTACGACCGGCACAGAACCCCAGATGTTTTCCTGACGAACTGTGGCTTTGGTGTCGGCCTCGGCAGCCATAGATGAAGAAGGGGTAATGGGGTAAATTGTGATGACTTCACTGGTGGCATACGCAACATGAGTACATGCCTGATTTCCATCAATTGTAACCATTTTTTTTGACATAAGGTGTTCTCCTTTGTTTATAGTTTAGTTGGTTTTTTTTATTTAATTAAGGGGAAGAGTTTTATCCATTAACATGCTCATCAATTATTGACAAACTTGTTTTCCTTAGGAAACAACTGGTAATCGTCTGATGTTGTTGTCTTTCATCGTTCTCCCAGCACGCATAACGGAGGTGTGGACATCAACTGTAAGTATAATAGTTGTCATCCAATCCTTAATTAACATAGGCGTCCTCCTAGGATACAGGTGATGGGATCATATAGGATACTATCGCAAAAACTGTTATTATAGAGTATTTTCTACACTGGTGCAAGCATAGAATGGTAAAACAACTGGGTGCTATCTCCCGTTAATTGGATGATTTTTGTTGAAATATTTGTAAATATTCGGGTTGGTTCAAAACAGCCCAGACCACTGAATTGTAAATGTTTGG
>JAOZTO010000278.1 GCA_029942265.1 Desulfocapsa sp. | reverse complement strand
GGCATAACAGCGCTCATGCTAAAAACCTCATTTTTGTACGCATAATTACCATTAACCGATAACACCTTAGTTGAGCACCTTATTATGATTCACCTGACAAATATCACAAAACAGCATGGAAGCCATATCCTGTTTTCCAATGCCAGCCTGCAAATACTTCCAGGTATCCGAAGCGGTCTAGTTGGACCAAACGGCGCCGGGAAAAGTACCATATTTCGTTTAATAACAGGAGAGGAAGAAGCAGATAAAGGAGATATTGCCTGTTCTAAAAAAACAGTTATTGGGTATTTTTCTCAGGAAGTTGGAGAGATGAGTGGCAGATCGGCACTGGAAGAAACCATGTCTGCCGTAGCAGAGGTTATGCAACTAGCTGAAGACATAAAAGTGATGGAAACAGCTATGGCCACTCCCATGGAAGACAACGAACTAGCCGATCTCCTGGAACGTTACGGTAACGCCCAGGAAGAGTTTGAGCATCGCGGTGGGTACGACCTTGAAAGCCGTGCTCAATCCGTGCTTACCGGTCTTGGTATTGGCCCAGATGATTACAACAGACCAGTTGAATCCTTCAGTGGCGGATGGAAAATGCGAATTGCCCTTGCTAAAATTCTCACCATCAATCCTGATGTTTTACTGCTGGACGAGCCAACAAACCATCTGGACATAGAATCCATTCTCTGGCTTGAAGAGTGGTTGAAAAATGATTTTAAAGGCAGCGTCCTGATGACCAGCCATGATCGGACATTCATGAATTCCATAGTTAGCCGGATTATAGAAGTTGCCAATGCAACAGTTACCAGTTACGGCGGAAATCACGATTTTTACCTACGGGAGCGCGAGATTCGGCGGCAGCAGTTACTGGCCAGTTACCGTCGTCAGCAGGAAATGCTTGCCAAAGAAGAAGACTTTATAGCACGTTTTGCAGCACGTGTTTCCCACGCAGCACAGGTACAATCCCGTATCAAAAAACTAGAGAAAATTGAACGAATTGAGCTTCCTCCAGAGCAAAAACTGATGCGTTTTGAATTTTCTGATCCGCCAAGAAGTGGGGACGATGTTGTCGCCATGCAGGATCTTGGGAAAACATGGCCACTTGAAGGCGGAGCAGAAAAAGCTGTGTTCTCTGGTGTTAGTGGAATGATCAGACGCCAGGAAAAAATCGCTGTGGTGGGAGTAAACGGTGCTGGAAAGTCTACTTTCCTAAAAGTTCTCACAGGAGCAACAAAAGCAACAAGTGGTTCCATTACAATAGGTGCCAATGTCTCTATCGGTTATTTTAGTCAGCACTCCATGGATATTCTGGTTGGAGATCGAACAGTTTTTGATACGGTACAGGAAGCTATGCCAACTGCTCATATCGGCACAATTCGTAATTTATGCGCAGCTTTTCTCTTTAGAGGAGATGATGCCGACAAACGTATCTCACAACTCTCCGGTGGCGAAAAAAGCCGTGTGGTGCTTGCCACCCTGCTGGCACAGCCTTATAATTTTCTTGTGCTTGACGAACCGACAAACCATCTTGATATGCAATCCCGCGATATACTCCTTGAAGCACTGAAAAAATTTACAGGAACGGTCATCCTTGTCAGCCATGACAGGCATTTTCTTCATTCTCTTGTGGATCACGTTTTGGAAATTGACCATGGTGCCATGCATCTTTATGGTGGAGATTACAATTATTATCTGCAGCAAACGGCTACAATTTGCAGTTCAGCTGTTTAGGAACGGGGACGAAATAACTTTCCCATCTATACATCTCATCTTCAGGCCATCTGCGACCGATCTTTAATCTAAAAATCCTCGACGTAGCCCTGCTACGCCTGCGGTTTTTAGATTTTCAGATCGATCACATATGACCTAAAGCTGAGCGCCTACATGGGGAAGTTATTTCGTCCCCGTTCCTTAGCCTGTTTTGAAATAAACTCGAACATTTACCTGATATGCCAGGAATTGCTTTGAATCGTGGCACTTTAATCGAATGCGGCGATCAGGCACTGTATACAGCGAAAAATGGTGGACGGAATAAAGTGTGTACCTAGGTGTCTTCCGGATGAATCAGGCGAGTTCTTTTTGAATGTTTCTTCGCACCAGGAGCTTGTCCGAGAAGTAAATATTCGGCTAGCACCCTAGGTTCGCTTGATTTGGCCTGTTCACATATGAACTAATATAGTTCACAAGCCGAATCAAACGAACCTGGGGCACAATCCAAACATTTACAGTTCAGTGGTGGAGCCTATTTTTGAACCCAACCCGAATGTTTACTCCGATGGCAAGGTAAGCGCAGACTCTACAAAGTATTTTTCACCTTTTCAAAATAGTCTTTACCGATTCTCTTCCCCCAAACCTCATACACAGGATCGCAATCCTTAATCATTGTGGCCTTATCCTCTTTGGAGAGTTTATAAAAGGTGACACCTGATGCTTTTGCGGCTGCAATTTGTTGTTCTTGCTGTTGTTTTGTGAGTTCTCTGGCTGTCCTACTTTCTTCTTTTATTACACGTAAAAATGTCTCTCGAAGATCCTCAGGGAGTTTTTGCAACCAGCGTTTATTGACGATATGAACGTATAGCCCCTGAGCGTAATCAAGCTGGGTATAGTGTTTAGCCACTGTAAATTTTTTGGAGATATTGCAGACAATCGGAGTATGATCAAGTCCGTCAATAACTCCCGTTTGCAGAGCTTGGGGCACATCTGGCCAGGGTAGTACTGCAAATTTTAATTTCCATGCCTTATAGACATCTATATTCACCGGAGCTTGGGCAATACGAAAGTTTACCCCTTGAGCCTGCTCTCTGGTTGCAACAGGTTTAGTCGTTGCCCAGCCGTAGGAACCGTAACCGGTAAAGTCGATAACCTCTATTCCTTTAGAAAGTGCGGCATCTCGAAATGGTTTCCACAGCGTTTCATCGGATCTGAATTTTTCAAGCTTTTCAAAGCTCTCAACAATATATGGAAGATTTACCACACCAAGGGCAGGGGCAATGTTGGCAGCAGCAACAGATGAACTCATCATTCCCTGCACAGCGCCAAATTTAAGTTTATTAATCACATCCTTTTCACCACCGAGTTGTGACAGTGGCCTAAAATCCACGTAGATTTTACCATCAGTCTCTTCCCACATACGATCCCGAATCTTAAAACCTGCGGCAACACCTTCAATTGCAGGATGTCCAACACAAGAGAGTAAATAAGTGTATTCTGCTTTTGAGTGATCAAAGGTAGGGGTCCACTTCTCTAAAGGATCTTTTTTTGCAAATCCTGTGGAACATAAAACAATACTCAGCAACACAACCACGATAGCCAAACACACACGTTTTGAAAAGCGCATGGTTTCCTCCTAGAATGAGATAAAAATAAAAGTTTCTTGTAAAAGAAAGTAAAAGTGATAAAAATTCGCTTTCCGTTTGAAAAATATCAAATGGGTAAAATAAGCTTCCAGCTACTCATTAATAGCAACAAAACAACAAAAGCAGTGCATAACGGTAATGAGGAAAATGCAACGTACTAATATTGCACAATTTGTTAATATCAGTAAATTGTTATTCCAAGGCTGAGTTGCCTCGACAACAACCATAGCCAAGGAGTAACTATAAGTTGTGAATTATGTGCCATTCGATTCGTACAATTCCAAAGGGATTTTATCTGGATCTTGAAAGAACGTATACCTTTTTCCGGTATATTCATCAACTCTGATAGGTTCAACTGATACTCCTTTAGATTCTAAATGTCCAACGAAACTATCAAGATCTTGAACGGCAAATGCAAGATGCCTTAAACCTTGTGCCTCTGGTTGACTTGGTCTAACAGGTGGAGATGGGAAAGAGAATAGTTCAATTCGACTGTTATCCGGTAGTCTCAGATCTAGCTTATAAGAATTGCGAGTTTCACGATAATTTTCTGCAAGTATTTCAAGTCCCAGGATAGAATTATAGAAATTCTTTGATACTTCATAATCTGAACAAATGATGGCTATATGATGTATTCCTTTAAGCATTAATCATTCCTATAGTAAATATTCGGCTAGCACCCCATCTTCGTCCGATCCGGCTTGTTCACATATGAACCAATATAGTTCACAAGCCGGATCAAACGAA
>JAOZTO010000277.1:2973-4108 GCA_029942265.1 Desulfocapsa sp. | reverse complement strand
ATGAAGTTTTTTACAAATCCATCGTGATTTCAGACTTTTTACGAGTCCATCAAGTTTCATCCAAAGAATTGTTTTTTAAAAAAAACGTAATTGCTCTGTAAATATTTGGAGTTGAACTCGAAACAAATCACGTTCCTAATCGATATACTTTAGTTCAACCATAAACTGGTCGCCATTCATAGCGAAACAAACTACCACCCTGTTGGCTCCAGACATTCCACTGGTGCGAAATGATTTCCCAACAATTGTGGTAGGAATGGCGATTTCAATATCTTTGCCATGTTCAGCAAATGCTATTTTCATATTTCCGGCAACCATATTTGCAATTTCACCAATGGCGTCTTTAACGTCTTCATTAATTTCATCAACTTCCATTCCAAGAAATGAACCCGTTATATCCTGTGCAACCGATGCGGGACAATGAACTGCAAGCATCCCACGCACATCCTTTCCAAGCCCTATCATGCTAGTGATATTGGATACAATTTCGCCGCCACTGCCCTCGATTGGCTCATCAGCATCAAGCTCAATCATAAGCATACTTGAGAAGATTTCTGTTGTTGCTGTAATTATATCTTGCCCCACATTCATAAAAATCATTCCTATCTATATAATGTAATACGTATAAAAAACTGAGAAACAATTATTTCTCAAGATCCAATTCAACCAAAAACTCTCCATTCCCTGTATCAAAATTAATTATGATTTTTTCCACATCTTTGTCTGACTGAAAACTATATTCAGATCCAGAGATGGTAGAAGGAAGGGATAGATCAATATCCCGACCATTATCCGACAAAATAGTCTTCACATTTCCACCAAGCATATTGGCTATTTCACCAATAGCATCATGCACATCTTCATTAATTTCCTCAACGTCCATCATAAGAAAACTCGACGTTATCGCTTTTGCAACAGCATAGGGTATATGAACAGCCAATATTCCTTTTCGTTTCCCAGCAAGACCGATCATACCGGTGATAGTATCCTGTAGAGGCCCATGGTCATGCATTACTGCTGTAACAGTAACATCCATCATAACCATGGTGGAAAAAATTTCCTTGGTCGCCTCTATCATTTTATCCTGTATCTCCACAGTAGCCTCTCAAATAAATATTTCTAAATAATAAAAAAT
>JAOZTO010000277.1:0-2873 GCA_029942265.1 Desulfocapsa sp. | reverse complement strand
TTAAACAAACAAAGAACTTCTACTAATCCGTCAATTTATAAGAGCGGTCCAAGAACTTCATTTACCTTATCAGGTGTAAAGGGCTTCTTTATTGCTCCAATAGCACCAAGTGATTTAGCTTCACCAATAATATCATCTCCTGTTTCAGTTGATATCATAAGAACAGGAATATCCTTAATGGCATCACGTGTGGCTTTTTCACGGAGAAAACTAATACCATCCATATTGGGCATATTAATATCACTTAAAACAATATCAACAGTCTCTTTTTCGAGAACTTCCAAAGCCTCAATCCCATCGCTTGCTTCAAAGATATTATCAAAATCAATACCCGCCTGACGCAAAGACCTACCGATGATAATTCTCATTGTTTTTGAATCATCAACTAACAATACATTTTTTCCCATTACCCTATCTCCTTTATAACTGTTTATAAATCAAGAGGTTCGCTAACCTCCTAGCTCAATTATTGTTTGATCCAATATTACCAATATTTATTTATACCATTTTTAAAAGAGAATATCAGTTTTTTTACTGAATACCAAGTTTCTTTTAAAAATAATTTTTCACTCAGACCACAGCCCATGGAACGTTTATTGCATTACGAATAATGAAATATTAACTTAAAATACAATAAAATGAAAAAACTAATTATAATATCAATATATTTCATGCTGTTAGCACCTCATATAGCTACAGCCGAAAGCGTGCTTACCAAAATCAATAAAATTGACACAAAAGACAGTGTCGAGCTTTACTGTTCCTTTAGTAGTATTCCTTTGTATCGCACTAATACTAGGGGGAAACGTGTTGATTTTATTCTTGAGGATACGGTTCTTAATCCGGAATTAACATTATTTCCTGCCAATGACAAAATAGTCAAAATTTTGTCACAACACAAAAATAATAAAACTATCCTCTCCTTCTTTTTTAGATATCCGCCACAACGCTTTGAAGTAACTCCCAACCCAAAAGAAAATAAACTCACCGTTAATATATTACTGGGAAATCCATACAGCCTTGCATTACCTGATTTCTCTTCAAAACTAGCCGGCATCACCATTCTTGAACGAACCACAAAAGATTTCTCAAATCCTCTCATAGCATCTTCCTATGCAGCCGATTGGAGAAGTTTTTTCAAACTCTACGAATCAAAGATTAAAGTTACCCTTCCGGTTCAATTTACTCTTTTGCCTTTTCCTGCAATATCCCTACTGCTCCCGGAAAAAGACGCAAATAGGGATATATTGGGTGCTGACATTTACACCCTTGCAGACCAAAACCTATGGGCTGCAATCCTTCCATTACTATTACAACAGATAACTGAAGAAACTGACCCGGAGATCAAGAAAAAACTTGCTCTTACCTATGGTGAAGTGCTGTCACGGGACAATAATTTTGAAGACGCGTACAAGCAATTCTACCTGCTTTCAGCTGAATACAACGAAGAGGAGATAGGGATTTTTGCAAAATACCTGCTAATCCTCCTTCGAGCACGTTTTGAGGATCCTTTTATCGCCGACTTTGAGTTTAGAAAACTTGAAAAAGTTATGAACCCAGCAAATCCACTCACTCCATACTTTCTTATCAGTCAGATAGAAACGGCCCTGTCAACAGAGCAATATTCACGAATGAAGACATTACTCGCCCGTGACAACATTGCCTTCCCCGACAACACAATGCTCATTAAGAATTTGCGACAAGCTGACTACTGGTACGGAACTGGAGATCTAGTTAAGGCCTATGTCGGATACCAGCTTCTCAACGAACATGAGATTCTAATGGATAAAGTGTTTTCTTTAAATGGGTATTGCGACACCTTATACCAACAAAAAAAATTTCCTGAAGCATCCGCTTGTTACACATCCTTGAGCGGCCACATCAAGAACAAAGAGATGCTAGGGATAATAAGCTACCGAAAGTATATAGCAGAATTACAATACAGATCCGCTAAGAGTGTTATTGGTCATTTTTCTAATATTGAACATACATACACAGGAACTGAAGCAGGATTTAGAGGGGCGTTAAAAAAAACTGACCTTCAGTACTTGACACTTGAAGATTGGAGTGCCAATGCCATTCTCGATTACAAAGAATTTACAGCACATGCTAAAACCCGATCAGTTAGGGAAGAGGCAAGCTTCAAAGAAGCTTTAGTCTATCGGTTGAACAATGAAAATATAACAAGTATTGAGCTGACAATGGATTTCACAAGAGATTTTAGAGGGGGACCATTATACAAAACCGCACAAGCTCTTCTCATTGAATTACTTCCCATTGTAATCAAAGAATATGTGAAAAAGGAACAGTACATGGAGGCTTTAATTCTTGCCAAGAAAAACAGGAAGATATTCCAAAAAAACTGGGTCAGTATTAATTTACTTGCAGAACTTGCCAAGGCGTATAATGCAGTTGGAATTTACAACGATGCATCAAGAATTTACCTCTATCTCATCACCCTCTCGTCCGAGGACAAAAAAGAACAATACTACTTACCATTGATTAAAGCATCCTATGACCATGGAGCATACAGTATAGTTGAAGACTATTCGGATCAATACAATTTCAGGTATCCAGATGGAACATACGCAGCCCCAATACTTCTGCTCAGAATAAAAAGTCTACTTGCAGAAGAAAAGTACAGTGAAGCAATATCGCTTCTCCCTGAAACCATTCCTCCAACTGAGGAATTTTCATTACTGGCTGCAAATCTCTATTTTCATGAAAATAATTTTGACAAAATAGTTGAAATTTTAGATAGACCACTTGAGATAGACAAGACAAAGCGTCCAAGAAGTGATTTTATGCTTGCCGAAAGTCTCTATCAATTGGGAAACATGGAACTTGCTGTGCCATTTTTTCTTAGAATTCCC
>JAOZTO010000276.1 GCA_029942265.1 Desulfocapsa sp. | reverse complement strand
TGAACTTGCAGAGATGCCGCTGAACAAGATACGAAACGCTAGGCACCTTACCCAGCAACAAGTTGCACAGGAACTTGCCATAAATCAGGCAGCTGTCTCCAAAATTGAGAATCAGACAGATATGCATATAAAAACTCTTGGAAGATTTATTGAAGCAATGGGGGGTAAACTCGAACTTGTAGCTACCTTTCCAGAAGGTAAAGTGAAAATCAGCGAACTTGCGAGGGTGTAGTAAAAACGGGTGTTGTCGGCCTTATCGTGGGTAGAGTGAGCTGTGTTTACAGTTCAGTGGTTGAGCCTATTTTTGCCCCAACCCGAATGTTTACAAAATGTTTCGATGGTAATCAGGTTATGATATCAACAGGCTCAGTAATTATACTTCAGATGTAGTCGTACCCCCATCCATACTAATCGAAAAAGGCTGCTTAATATCAAGCGTCTGTGTCGGAAAAGCAAAATCAATCCCTTCATCACCAAATCGCCTGATTAATTCTATATTAATCCAGGTTGCGTGTTCGAGGTAGAGCCAGTAATCCGACGCCGGGCTAAACCAGTAATTCACCTGTAGATTAAGTGAGTCCGCATTTAATTTATCAAAGTAGACCCGTGGCGGATATTGTGCATGATTATTAATGTGCAGATTAGAAGGCCGACCTAATTCCTCATCTTTTTTCCCTGCATCTTCCTCCAGCGCCAGTAACTGCCTAACGATTTCAATAGCACGGATTATTTTTTCTGGAGAAGTGTCGTAAGTAAGTCCCAGATTCAACGTTCGGCGGATATTCGGGCGGCGTGCAATGTTTTCAATATCCAACTTACATACTACATCGTTAGGGATTGATACATGATGACCACCTCGAGTGCGCAACCGAGTTGAACGAAGCCCAATATTTTCCACCGTTCCTGTGTGTTCGCCTATAATAACACGTTCTCCCACCAGAAATGGTTTATCTGCAAAAATAAGCACACTGCCAAGCAGATTTGCAAGGGATGGTTTGGCTGCAAGGGCAAAAGCCAGCCCACCAACACTCACTCCGGCAAGTAGTGGAACCAGAGACAAACCAAGATCCTTTAACCCTGCAAAAAGAATCCATAAGCTTACTGAATATGCAATCACCCGTGAACATAGCCTCACAAAACCGGCATGTGCGCTCTCTGGTTGAACACCAATAGACTTGACAATAATAGATGAAATAAGATTAGCAATATCAATGGTAAACCAGATCGAAATCAGATAAAAAATACCCCATAAAAGATCATCCATAATCTCCAATGGCAGCATACGTAATCGAATATCGATGGTGATCATATTTATAGTAATCGGCAACAGTATCATAAATACTGTGGGAAGAATTAATCGCCTGATACATAATCTGATGGGATTTTGGCTGTGGCGGTGATCTCCTATAAAACGGGTTATTTTATGCAGCAGCACACCAAGGACCAAGAGGATCAGTAAAATAAGACCTGTTGCCAAATACTTCCAAAGAGGTGTTTCTAATACCTTTACCCGAAGCCAGTCTGGGATGGCATTTGTTAAATTAACGGGAACAATTGGCCCTGTATAGGCAATATAGCGATCGAGTATTCCAGTAGAATTATTAATCAACCCCACCACTGCATCCTTTTTATATGGAAGATGCTCTACGCTCTGGTAAAATGCAGCTGTTTTTCTCACTGTTTCAGCTGAAAAAATCCAGTCTCCTTTTCGGTTTCCCTCTTTGACCAGTATTAGTGCTATTTTCGTATCGGGTATACGCCAAAAGGTACGTTTGTCTGCTTTTACCTCTTTATAATCAGGGATGCTATCAATGGGAGGAACTGGAATTCTATCTAGAACTTCAGAGAGTTCTGAGACACTAATATGTATACGTGCAAACTTCCCCTTTTTAGGTATTTCACTGGTATCCACCAAAACAGTGAGCTTTGCGTACAAAGTAAGCAACTGGTTTTCCTGCTCCCAGTCAATATCTGTTCCCGTACCCCGTTCTTCAAAAACATCTTTGATTTTAGCGGTTATGGAAAGAAAACTTTCCATTGTTTCCCTGGGACTATTGCATGGGGGAATAAAGAACGGTGCCTTATTTCGAATATCATTTGAGAAAGCGGCTTTGGTCTTATTTTTCAATGAGCTGTCTGATGATTCTGCGTATGCTGTAATACTTGCAAAGAGCACTATTGCAATTGCGCTACAGAATAGAATGTTCCAGAAGGTGTTTTTGTTATTTAAGTTCATAATATATTAGATTATTTTTTCGTAACTTCAGTTATAGTTCAGTATTTTACCAATTATCGGGGGTGCTCGCTGAATGGTACATCATAAGAAAACATTCAGGTTGGGTTCAAAAACAGGCCAAACCAGAAGCTTGTCCGATTATTAACTCTCAATTTTCCCATAGATTTTCTGTTACTATTCAGCTAGTGCCCGATATTTGGCATAACACTGAACTGTAACTGTTGTTCAGATATGCCCCATATTCGTTCATTTGGGGTGCAGCTGAATAGTTACGATTTCTTTTTCTTAAAACCACAAGAGTGACAGTGGAACCGCAAAATATCGATTACTTTCATCACCAAACGACAACAACCGTGCGCCTGTGTAAAATACGATACCAAGTTTAAATTGTTCCCCGGTAATTTCTGCAAATTTCTTTAGTCCTTTAAAATCGGTATCCCGTACCGTGTTGGATGCCTTTACTTCAATACCTATGAGACGATGATCTTCCTGTTCCAGTACAATATCCACTTCATTTTTTCGTTTATCACGAAAATGGTAGATGTTCATGCTTTCTTCCGCCCAGGCTAAATGCTTGAAACATTCCATAACAACAAAGCTTTCAAGTAATCCTCCGTAAAAGGGTGACTTTAAGAGCTGCTGTTTTTTCTTTATGCCCAACAGATGACAGGCAAGACCCGTATCTACCATATGTAATTTTGACATGCCAATAGTCTGGCGTTTGGCCCTGTTTTTTACATAAGGATGGATTCGCTTGACTATGAACATCCACTCCAGAACTTCAATATATGATTTTACAACTTTGTCATTTTGGGCAAGGTCATTGGCAATGTTGGCATATTTTAGCAGATTACCGCTTAACCCGGCTAAATACGGGATTAAGGATTCAAGTTTGGTATGATAATCACCTTTTGCAGCATAAATACTTTCAAAATCCTTAAACAGGCGACCACGCAGGTATGACTGAAACCATATCTGTCTTGAGCGAGGCCCCTTATCCTGCAATTCCGGATAACCACCGTCTATCATCGCTTGTACCAGTTGCTCTCGATCCACCTGTGGAGGGTTTTCAGGCAGGACTATCTTTTCCCGTAGTAAAAAATCAATCAGATTGAAATCACCTGTCTGTTTTTCAGTTACAGACAATGGGTAGAGTTCTACTCTGGCCATATGCCCCGGCAACGCTTCCTGTGTCTTAGCCGAGCTGAAGATGTCGGCTGAACCAGTTAGAAAGAATCTGCCACGTTCATTAGGGGGGAGTTGATCCGAAACAAGTTTGATCGCTTTCACCAGTTGAGGTGCGTACTGAAACTCGTCGAGTACCATGGGTTTATTTGCTAAGCTTTCAATAAATCCATGTGGATCCCTTTTCGCAGAGGCAAGTGCTGTTTGTTCATCCAGCGAAACATACTCCATATCCAGATCGACGGCTATCTTTCGGGCTAACGTTGTCTTACCTGCTTGTCTTGGGCCTGTCAGGTACAGAATTCGGAAATCTTTGAGTAATTCTTTGAGTAACGGTTCACTTTTTCTTAGATACATATTTGACGACCTTATTTTACGAAAAATACCTGCATATAATACGAGTTATGCGCCAACATAATACGAGATATGCAATACTGCAAGATACCAACACGAATATTTACGTTCAGACCTCGTAAATATTTCAGTCAACTTTCCTGTTTATTACGTAGTAACGGAAAGATAAGGAAAGTTAGACAGTTGATCGGTCTGAGTTGTCAGTTATCAGTGTCCAGTCATTTCAGAGAGTTATTCCTGCCATTCTTCCGTTTCCACCTGTAAAGGAACAGTTTTTGTATCTTTTGCAGGGTGGAGCAGTCGTTTTAAAACCTTTGCACTGTTATACTCTTCAAACTGCTC
>JAOZTO010000275.1 GCA_029942265.1 Desulfocapsa sp. | reverse complement strand
GTTCAGTAATTACATAGAGTTATTCTGTTACTGATAACTGAACACTGACAACTTTCCTGTCGCTGTAAATGGAAATGAATGTCCAATTAAGTAAACATTCGGGTTGGGGCAAAAACAGGCTCAACCACTGAACTGTAAATGTTTGGATAGTGCCCTAGGTTCGTTTGATCCGGCTTGTTAACTATATTGGTTCATATGTGAACATGCCGGATCAAGCGAAGATGGGGTGCTAGCCGAATATTTACCCAATTAATTGCTTTTTTCTTGATATGTTTACGATGTCTGTATTATTTAGCTACATCTATTTTTGACAAAAGTCAAGAAAGACACCTGTTATTCTGATATGTTAAAGTAGGACGCAAATACTTTTGACATCAATCTGCAATCACCTTAAACTCTTTCAATTTCTCGATAAGTTCATACAATGGCAAGCCTACCACATTGGAATATGATCCATGAATCTCCCGAACCAGAAAAGCACCTTTTCCCTGTATGGCATAACTGCCTGCCTTATCCATCGACTCGCCCGAATCAACGTAAGAAATTGCTGTGTGTTCGTTAAAATCCCAAAATAGCACCTGCGTATTTACAGTAAGTACTTTGTTTATAGCTTGAGTTTTATGACGGAAACAGAGTGCAGTACGAACAGTATGTTCTCTGCCGGAAAGTGCCAAAAGCATTCGAATCGCATCGTCTCTGTTGATAGGTTTTTCGAGCAGAACGTCCCCCAAACATACCACTGTATCTGCGGCAACAATCCACTTGTCGGGATACATTGTCGCAACATACTCAGCTTTTTCCTTTGCAAGACGTTCAATATAGGGTACTGCTTTTTCACTTGGGGCACACACTTCTTCTATAAGAGCTGGGACAACACGAAAAAACAGTCCCAGATCATTAAAATATGCTTGACGCCTAGGTGATCCAGACGCTAAAATAATTTCCCTTGAATTTGTAAACATATGACTTACGCTTGGAGCGTAGTATGGACGTAGGTTTGTTTGAATTGACGTGCGAATTATAAAAATCATATATGCATTTTTGTTTGAAAAATGCTATCATAACGTGTTTTTCCCACAAATTGAAGCAACTGTACATATAAAAGACTACACCCATGAAAATACTCTCAGTTTCAGATAAAATTGAACCACAGCTTCTTGAGCCGGGGTATGATTTTCTTCCGGGAAAGCCTGATCTAATTCTGGCTTGTGGGGATCTCCCACCTGAATACCTGACTTCTTTACGAGACAAATATAACGTACCACTCTATTACATAGAGGGAAACCATGATATTCGTTTCCGTGACTCGCCACCTATTGGATGCACCAATGTCCACGCAAGAGTCATTAAAGAGCAGGGCATACGTATCATGGGCTTTAGTGGTTCTCGCTGGTATAACGGTGGCGCAAATCAGTATACCGAATCGGAAATGAAACGCTTTATTCGCAGTCTCTGGCTTAAACTCTTGAACATTGGTACAGTAGATTTTATCATAAGTCATGCACCGCCACGATTTGTAAATGACGAGGAAGACCCTTGTCACAAAGGCTTCAGAATTTTTAATAGCCTTATAAAAAAACGAAAACCGACCTGGTTTGTACATGGTCACATACATACATTTTTTAATGATCCGGCAGATCGTATCACTACAGTCTGCGAAACACAGGTGTTAAACAGCTATGGATATTTTTTCTTTGAAACAGAATTGGTGGAAAAACAAGCAGGAAAAAAGCAAGGAGCACTCTTCGAGACGCTCCGATGCTCATCGACACAAAACCACGTTTGATCAGGTACGACAAACTGAAAAAGCTTTTGAATCTGTTAAGCGTGGAGTGGATCAAATTCCACTGGATAAAATCGAGGGGTCGGTCGGCAGATACAGCGATTTTGATCAGGAATTTCGCCTTAAAGGGATTGGTAATGAAGAACGGCTTGCATCGCTTACCAAGGCAATGCAGGAAGGACGTAATTTACCTCCAATTTCACTCTATCAGATAAAAGAAAAGTATTACGTTGTTGATGGACATCATAGGGTTACGGTTGCAAGAAAACTGAAACAGGAGAGTATCAAAGCAAAAATTCTGGAGCTTATTCCTTCTGATGACAGTGAAGAAAATAGGCTGTATCTGGAAAAAATAGACTTTCGGGATACGTTTGGAATTCCTAAAATTATAGATTTCACAGAACCGGGGCAAAGTGAATTTCTTATAGAACAGATAGAAATGCACAGACAGTTTCTGACAGACAACACAAAGAAACAGGTACCCATTAAAGAGGCAGGAACTGATTGGTATCGCACAATTTATTTACCACTGAAAACTATCATTAAGAACAGTGGACTGCTCAGATCCTTTCCTGGTCGGACAATGGATGACCTGTACCTCTATATCTCCACCCAGCAATGGCAAAGAGATTCCAAGAGGCAATATGGCATAGGAGTGGACAAACTTATTCCCCGTAACATGGAAGCTTTTCGTAGAAAAGTAGCCAGGGAGGAAAACACAGGATACCCTGAAATGAAAAGGGATATCATCATCTTTGTTCTTATTAATGTTGATGGAACTCAGGAACAGCGACTGATCGACAAGCTTTTTGTACTCCCAGAAGTGGTGGAACTTCATTCCGTTCATGGTTCAATCGATCTGGTGGTTAAAGCTATACTCACCAGGGATATTCTTACATCTGATGCCGAAGTGATATCTCAGTTTACCCACTCATCTTTGCGATGCATGAAGGGAATTAGATCAACACAGACATTGATTCCCGGATTATCTCTTGTGAAGCCTCAATAAAGAGGAGCTTGTCCGGGTAAGGGGATGGTAACTGGTGGGGAGATGGCAGGTTATCGTGATTAGGAAAAAGGATTGATGATGGTCAAATTCCCTTCAAAGTTGAACCCACTTTGCATATCCTCAGATATTAAATAATCAGCTTCAGAATCCAACGCACATGCGGTAACAATACTATCCCAAAACGAAAAAGAAAAGCTGGCTCGTATTTCTGATGCATGAATTAAAATATCCGATGATAATTCTAGGAGGCTGTCCGAGAATGCCCTTTCGCCCAAACTCTTCAGAATTGTCAAAAAATAATGCTCGGAATATCAAACATATGCCTGCGCTTATTTTTAGAAAATTCTTCGACTTTGAACGAAATACCTATTCTCGGACAAGCTCCTAGTACAGTATACCTTTTGTATAAAGATATAATCAATTCCCGAATTTGTGCTTCCGAGAAGCTTGCTTTTTTCAATAAATTAACCGACATTTCGTTAACAATTTGGGTGCTTATTATTATGTCACTCTCTGAAATAATGGATTTAGCAATTTTTGTTTTCCTCCTGTCTTGAGATTCTATAAATGAATAAAGCCAAATATTTGTATCGATAAAGCAAGTTGAGTTAGCTTGGAGGTTAAGACCTATCATAAATATCAGCTCTTGAAAATGGTTTGAAGTCTGGAATTTTGACAGGTTGCTTTAATAATTCATCAATCATATCAACATGTTTAGATTTGTGCTCAGTAAGAATAATCACCTTCACAGTATTTCCTACTTTCTGAGAATATTTTCTAGGTATTTGGATAATGCCATTCTTGATCCTTGTCTTAAATTCAATTGCTTCCATCGTACCGCACCTCACATATGGAGTTTGTTCATTAGGAACGTACGTTAAATAAATATTCGGGTTCGGTTCAAAAATAGGCTCAACCACTGAACTGTAAATGTTTAGATAGTGCCCTAGGAGCTTGTCCGAGAATGTCATTTCGAGGTATCGGAAAAACAAAGTTTCTGTAAAAGCTTCTGACTGAAACAGATATTTGTTCACAGGAAAAAACTTGTTAGTTAAAGAACAATCCGAGTGTGATTTTCTCGATTATGAAATCAGCATCCGAACAAAAACGATAGAAATACCCAGTTTTTCTAGAGAAGACGTACCTATCTTATGGTAGTTACAGAAGCGGAGTCAGGAAAAAGCAGTTTGGAGGGATGCTCTAACGGATCTCAAGGGATTGGGAAGGTGAGCTGAGACAAAAACCATAACCCTCTGACAGATTTTGCAAAGAAGCGGATCTTTGTTTTGAAACTTTGTTTGCCTTTCTCTCCAATTTTTGCTTTTTTTAG
>JAOZTO010000274.1 GCA_029942265.1 Desulfocapsa sp. | reverse complement strand
GATAGTTCTCAATGAGCACATCAGTGGTTCTGATCAGATCAGCCAAAACTTCTTTACCCTCTGATGTTTTGAGGTTCAGGCAGACTGATTTTTTACCACTGTTCACACTATAAAAATAAGCAGACTTTTTACTGTCATTCTCGATAAAAGGCCCGAAATGACGTGCATCGTCACCTGTTCCTGGAACCTCAATTTTAATGATCTCGGCGCCCAAATTTCTCAGTATCATGGTGCAGTATGGGCCAGCCAGCACTCGGGTTAAATCAAGCACTTTGATACCTGAGAGTGGTTTGTCAGTCATAAAAATTCCTCATATTATTTGTTTTTCCTAATTTTCCCATATTTCTTCGTTGGGTTTTTTTATAAATTTACCAACCATTTCACCAGTAAACCTACCTTCATCAATGGTAAGCACACCATTAATAATTAGAAAGTCAATTCCTTTTGCATATTGATGGGGCTGCTCGAAGGTCGACATATCCTGAATTTCAAGAGGATCGAACACCACGATATCTGCCCAGGCTCCTTCCTTTAAAACACCTCGATCTGTTAGACCCAAGCGTTTTGCCGGATTTAATGTCATTTTTCGAATAGCGTCTTCAATAGATATTATCTTTAGCTCTCTAACGTATTTTGAGAGTACTCTTGGGAAGGTTCCATAAGACCTTGGATGCGGGTTTTGTTGTTTAAATTCAACAACGACACCATCGGAGGCAACTATACCGTCTTTATTTTTCATCACGGTTTCCACATCTTTCTCATCAAGGCAATGGAAAATACATTTCACATCACCATGGATAGTTAGATTTAGCACCATTTGTGAAGCATTCTCACAGGTCGGTGTTTGACCATTTTCTTTTGTAAGTTGCGCCAAAGATTTCCCTTCAATTTCAGGTTTATTTGGAGAATTGCAAATCACTACATTTTTGGGATCTCCGCCACCACGAGTGTTTTTCATGTTCCAAATGACTGTTTTTAAAATTTGTTCTCTTGTTTTGGAATCCTTCAAACGATTTTTAGTATCCTGCAGACTACCTTCAAGAGCCCAGGCGGGAAGAAATGCGTCTATTGTTGTGCTTGTGGCACTATATGGATATTGATCAAAGGAGATATCAATGCCTTGATTTTGGAAGTCAGATATTTTATTAAGAGTTTCAATGCTCTTTCCCCACATGGGCTTACCCACAAGTTTATGGTGAGATAGATGGACAGGGATCTTGCTTTGACGACCAATTTCAGAAGCTTCTTCCATTGATTTCATAATGCCATCGGCTTCATTTCTCAGGTGCGTTGTGTAAATGCCATTATATTTTCCTACTACTTTGCATAGCTCAACAATTTCGTTTGCATCACAATAGGCTCCGGGTATATAGATCAAACCCGTTGACATCCCAAAAGCACCATTTGCCATGTCATTGCTGACTATTTCTTTCATTCTGGCTAATTCAGCATCATCTGCGTATCTGTCGACACATCCCATGACTGCTTCCCGGACTCGGTTGTGACCAATTAGCATACCAACGTTTATTCCAATTGAGCCATTATTAAGCTGATTGGAAAAATCTGCCACATTTGTAGCTGCCATGCCGCAATTTCCACCAATAACAAGTGTAACTCCTTGAAACAGGTAGTTGAGAGCCTGGCGTGTATTGGTATTCTTTAAAATTGTTTTGTCACAATGGGTATGTATATCTATAAATCCAGGGCTTACAATCTTTCTGGATGCGTCAATTACTTTTGGGGACGAGCTTGTAATTGTTTTTGTTATCCTGGCTATTTTACCATTCTTTATTGCTATATCAGCGGTATAGCCCGGAGTTCCTGTACCATCTATCAAACATCCATTACGAATAATAATATCATAGTCAAACATCTAAAGTAGTCCTCACTTTATTAATTCTTGATTAGATTTGCCTTGTTTTCTGCAATATCCCAAAAAAGTCCGGTCATAAGCACAAGGCCCTGCCTGGCAATTTTCCCGATAAAATGTTCATTGGGGGCATGTTGGTTGCAGCCGGCATATGAATGAGGAACCCAGATAGTAGGCATGGCGATAATGCGGCTGAAAGCATCATTGGGCAAAGTTCCTCCTAGATTTGGAATAAATACAACCTTTTGCTCAGGTTCAGATGTTTTTTTCAGGGTAGCTTCAAAAGAAGAAATAGCAAATTGAACCCAGGGATTATCCGGGGACATGCGGGTCGCTATTCCGTAGTTGTTGGGACGTGGCTCAATATTCACCATGGAAAAACCATGGGAGTCCAAGTGCTTTCTGATTGCCGGAATAAAGGTGTCCGGATCAGAATCTGCAATATACCTTATATGACAGTTTGCCCATGCCTTTGGTGGAATGGCACTAATAGGTTTGCCTGGTTCTCCACATTGAAAAGCAAGTACATCCAGAGTATTCCAACCATATAATTTTTGAGCGGAACTCAAACCAGGTTCCCCCCAGAGTGGGTCAATATCCGGCCCCCCTTTCCCTTGTACAGTAAGTTTATCAATGGCATCTTTAATGTTCTGAGGAATATTTTCAGGCCTCAACCCATCAATTAAAATTTTTCCTTGCGAGTTCACCATGGAGGCAATGGCATGGGCAAGAATGATCCCTGGATTGGCAAGAAGGCCGCCCCAATTTCCTGAATGGTGTCCACCTTCCCTTAAGTTAATGATCAGATCAAAATTAAACATGCCCCTGGAGCCCCCAAAAATGGTTGGTACATCAGGATCAATTCTTGGACCGTCCGAGGCAATGAGTACATTGGCTTTTAAGGATTCTTTCTCTTGTTCACAAATCTGGTGCAAACCAGGAGATCCTGACTCTTCACCGGTTTCGAGAAAAACGATCACATTAAATCCCAGGGATCCTCTTTCTTTGATCACACAATCAAGGGCTGCAAAATTGACAGCATGTTGCCCTTTGTTATCGGCTGTGCCTCTGCCATACCACAGATCGCCTTTTGGGGTGAGTTGCAAAGGAGACAGATCTTGATTCCAAGCTCCATTCATGGCTGGAACAGTATCTCCGTGACCGTAAATCAAAACAAAAGGTAATGTTTGATCTTCAATTCTTCTGGCGATTAGAAAAGGGGCACTTGGTTCCACAGGGTTTTCAACAATGCGACAGTTAAAGCTCATTGCCTCAAGACAGGGGGTTATTTTTTTTTCAAGATATGACAGCATGCGGGATTTTCTGTCATCCATCTGGCATCCGGTATCAACGGCCACCCAGTCAGCTAGAATATTAAAAAAAGAGTTGTCATCAAAAAAACATTTTGCTCTATTTATTGCCTTATTTCTACCCATTGTAAAGTGCCTTATCAGTTGTGAAATTTTCTACCCCTACGGGTAAAACATCCTCATCAATATCAAAAAAATCATCACTCCCCATTGCTGGTGGAAAAAGGTCATATTTTGATTGCCAAGATTTTTACAGATGAATTGAGCAGCAGATCAGTTGCAGACTCATCATTGAATAATGCAGGATTATTCGTAACTATCCAGCTAGTACCCGATATTTGGAAAAACACTGAACTGTAACTGTTCAGATGTGTCTCATATTCGTTCATTTGGATATTCGAAGCATAGTTTGCTATGTGAGAATGTCCAAATGGACGAATATGAGGTGCAGCTGAATAGTTACGATTATTCTTGTATTATTCTCGATAGAGGTGGCATTCTACATAGCCGCCCTCAATGGATACCGGTTGTGGTCTCTCAGTTTTACAAATATTCATTACCTGGGGACAACGTGGATGGAATGTACAACCTGTTGGAGGGTCAATAGGGTTAGGAAATCCTACTCCCAGATTTGTATTTGATATCCCCTGCCCTGGCTTAGGTAAAAGAACTGATTTTAGAAGGGCCTGGGTGTACGGATGCTGGGGTTTATTGAAAAGACGTTCACACTCACCTTCTTCAACCACACGTCCTAAATACATTACAGCAACCCGACTTGACAGATGTTCCACAACTGCAAGGTCATGGCTGATAAATAGGTAAGTGAGATCCAATTGATTTTTAAGCTTCAAAAGCAGGTTTAGAATCTGTGACTGTACTGATACATCCAGGGCAGAGGTAGGTTCATCACAAATCACTATCTGCGGTTTCATCACAAGGGCTCGAGCGATTGCAACAC
>JAOZTO010000273.1 GCA_029942265.1 Desulfocapsa sp. | reverse complement strand
CCATAAACCCAGTTCAAATTTCTCGTCATTTTGTCCTGTCATTCGATCCTCCTGTATTAAAAAGTTAACTTCATGAAGAATCGTTTAACAAAGCGACTGATTTTATTAAATATACGTTTTGTGTTGGTGCATTTTTACCTGAACCTTTCTGGGTAAAAAGACCAGGAAAAATCCCTGGTCAATGATGTCCAAAATCTACCAGGAGATAAACAGGGAGAGGGGCGAATGTCATATTCCTGTCTGAACCAGTCACGGATGGCAAAAGCTTTGGCTATCCACCGCTGTATCCGCGGCCAGTTACTGCCGGTGTGACGAACAATATCTGCGATATTGCTTCCTTGCTCGTACATTTTAAGAATATATGTCAGCATGCATAAAGATGCCCGGATTATTGGCAAAAGAGCATGGGGGAGGATTGAAAATGTTTTACACGGACATAAATCATTGTCACAGCGAAAGCGCTGGATATTTATCAATTCATCATTAAACAGATATCGGCTGTAAAAGCCCCATTTTATATATGCATGACTGTTCCCGCAGTGGGGACAACAAACAAACATTATACAATTTTTTCTTGTAATTTCTGACAAAACAGTTATCAATGAATTCCATTGGGACATGTATTATTTCTCCTCTTTTTTGAAATTTGCGTTTCTACGAGGATTATAACACATGCCCCCCCTCTTATCCCCCCCAAAAGGGGGGAGGAGGATGACAGGCATAAAGCGGTTCCTGCTGTCTATGAAGAACAAACCTCTTTTTTATTCTTAAAATAATGCACCTGAAAAATTTCACTTGGGCAAACGTGCGTGGGATTTTAGGCTGGATTTTAGGGATATTATCGTGACTCTCTACAATAACATTACAAATCGGATGATATCCAGATCCGTGTAATCACTTAGCCAACCCTATGACCTGGTCGAATGCTGCAAAAATTACCTATTAAGAATTGAAAGGGATTGAAATTGAAATGAATTCAAAGACAAAGATTGGAATAGTTATCTGCGATCGCTACCGCCGCTGTGCGGGCGGAAAGTGTTTTCGAGCGATGAGGAACAAGGAAGGGGCTTTCAGCATATACACGGACACCGAAGTTGAGTTGGTTGGTTTTACAACGTGCGATGGTTGTCCTGGTGGCAACATAGAATATGCGGGCGAAGAGATGGTGAAGAATGGCGCAGAGGTTATTCATTTAGCTACCGGCCTTGTGGTTGGTTATCCCCCATGTCCTTATATCGATACATTCAAAGCCTTTCTTGAAAAACGTTATGAGGTCAATGTCGTTGTGGGCACGCACCCTATACCGAAAAAATATCTTGATATGCATTCTCAGCTTGGGACATGGGAAAACTCTGCATGGAAGCCACTTGTCGCGCCGACCATGAGTGATGAAATGACCCGTGCAAGTTACGATTAATAATTGTCACTGAAGGCCCGGTTGAGCGTCTTGATGAATGACCAGGACTTAGGTTAGCAGCCATAATATACGAATTCATCGCCTGCCGGTTGGCTAACCATGCTCTTGCAGCCGAGAGCTAACCGCTGCGGCTGAAGAACGCCTTTATTCAAATCAAGATAGACACCAACATACATCCGATCCAGGTGAACCTGTAGTTACTGCTATGTCTCGCAACCTTGTCAGAGACAATAATAATTGTAATATCAGTATGATATGTCAGACCATTGAGATAACGAAATGTCATTTGTATTCTTGAGTTGTCACTGGAACTCAAACGATCAAGGCGGGGTCGCGTTTATCTGTATAGTTGGTTCATAGTCACAAAAGAGATTTCAGTTTGAACAATTGGCCGCACGATTCCTCCTAACCCGACTTTCGCACTTCAAAAAAAAGTTCAATATTTCCTATCTCTTACAGATCAAGGTACTACAGACTCGCCTTACTTTTTTGATCAGGCGAGGTTGCGTCTCAGTGGTAAATGTTTGTAGTCTACCTTCAGTTTCTCATAAATCTCCATATGGATGCCTTCCGGGATGCCCGGCTTCCTGATATTGATTACCGGACCAGCGGTTGTAGGTAGCTGTATTGTCGAATAGGCATGTGTGCTTACCACGCGTTTTATGGTAGCCCAGCGGGAATGTACACCCCGGGCTCGTAACATATATTCGATGGCGTGAAGCAGATGATAGGCAAGGATTGAAATAAATATGTGGCCGTCAACGCGGTTTTCTTTTTGATGTTGGTTCGGACGCAAGCCCAGATATGACTTCAAATCTCGAAATGCGTTTTCTATCCGGGTCAGCGTCACATATAACTTCCATATTTCGTCGGCATTTAGGTCTGTCCGGTTAGTCTTCAGAAGATAATTTCCATCTAAGCCTGTTTCTTTTTCACGGATCTCCTCGATGGGAGCCCAGGTTAAAACCGGTGCAACCAAGTGTATCCTTATTTTGCCAAAATCGGCAGGGTATTTCTCTTGGATGGTGGCCAATCTTTTTGTAAGCGCAGGAAAGGTGATGGCATTGCCGTTTGCTTTTTCTTTCAGCTTCTTCAGAGAATTTGAAACTCTTTTGGAAATTGTCTCACCTTCAACGAATGTATATGAGAATTCCCCATGAGCATATGAGATCTCATAATATTGGGATACCTTTCCGAACCGCTCTTTGATGCGACCGATTCTTTGTTCGACTTTGACAGGGTTATTTTCTCTCCCTTTTTGAATCTGATTCTGTAGATTTTCCAGATCTTTTTCCAGCTTTTTTTCGCGACTATTCCGCATCGCCTGCTCTTTGTTCTTGCGACCTTCACTTTTACACAACAGATAAACGATGTCGTTTGCCGGTTTCATCAGAATTTCCACTTTCTTTTTTCGGTCCCTGCCTTCTACAACATTGAACTTATCTCTTTGAAATACGCCTATAAACTGCTCTTCTTCGTTACTGCGGCACATCACAATATACTTCAAATTCTCATAGCTTTTCAAAAGATTAAGGTTTTCTTCCGTCACCATCCCTCTGTCAAAAACGATCGTGGGCATCGCTTTATCGGAAAACTCAGTTTCCAAGGCCGCCACAATAGAACTCAACGACTTTGAATCCGACATTTTCCCCTCGAAAATACGATGACGTCGGATGAAACCATCACCATCCAATACAAGCGCTACCACCACCTGAGGACAATCACTTCGCTTCTCCTTTTGATTCTTGCTATATTTGGCCTTCGGATTGCTCGCGCATGCACCCTCGAAATAGGTGTTCGTCAAATCATACAAAAATATGCAATCCTCAAGACTGAACAAGTGCTTTTCCCTCTGATACAACTCCTCTTCTATATGCAATTGATTTTTCAACAATTTATCCGATATGCGATAAAAACGGTCATTGCCGAACTGCATGAAGTCAATGCCAAGCAACTCATCAACAGCGACTGTCTTTAACCAAGGAATAATCCCATTCTCACAGTCCTGGGATATCAAGCGATTCAATATGGAAATTTCCGCCGTTGTTATCTCGCTCTCTCGAAGTCCACATTCGCGCAATATGGCAGGAAATTTCAAATGGTTCCAAAATGTATCCCCTATCAATATCGGGCCTAATTCCCTGCTATAACCATGTTCTACGGCATCAACAAAAATTTCCGCCGTTTGCCGAGATGGCTCTTTGAATTCAGCTACCCTCTGTCGGGCAGAATCCCATTTCCCCTCCGTCTGAATCTTCTTTACGATATAGTCCGCATAGCTCACCAACTGCGCATCGTATGAGAACAAAGCCAGTCGGCCCGAAAGCCGCTCTTTCACAATACGTGCAACCGCACTCCGATCAGATTTCGGAATTTTAAACTTCGTACCCAAAGATACCACGATACGAACCCTTGGGCCTCGGGCGGTTCGAATGTTTTCAACCAATTGCAATACAGGCAGTTTGGCATTCTTCGAGCGATTTTCCCTGAAAAACATTTCGTCCCCCCCCAATTTTCTTCCAGGATACGCAAGATCGATGCCTCGGTCAAGAAAAAAATCTATTAACGGGGGATGCTATCCAGGTACTACATTTCGCTCTAAAATATTTTTTACAATAATATCAACATATTGCAAATCGCCTGAAAAAGCGCTTCTCTGTAACTATTAATTTTATTGAATAATCCTGATTTTATATTTTTTTCATTACAGGGAGGAATGTCATGAACTCCATAAAAAG
>JAOZTO010000272.1 GCA_029942265.1 Desulfocapsa sp. | reverse complement strand
TACTTCACAGCTTTTGCTTCTTCTACGATTGCCTGATACTTATATCCGGCGCCAAAATCTTTCTTAGCTGTGAGGACACCTTCCACGGTAACAATGTCATCTGTTTTGAACTGTTCGGCTGTGGTAATCACAAGGTCATGGGTGGCAGTCATTGGATCTCCGGTTCCGTCTTGAAGATGTATCCAGTTACGACCCATGATCATAGGACTGAATTTAACAACTTTTCCTTGGATACGTACCATCTCTCCATTTAAGTCTTCTGCTTTTTCGAAGATTTCACTTACTGTGTAGGCGTTATCGCCCGCAGCTTTGTCCACTTTTGTTTCGGTGAGTGGGGCAATTGCACCAATGCTACCACCAGAACTGGATACTTCTTGTTGGGCAGGGGCTGCGGTTCCACCTTCTGCACGAACTGCACTTGCAAAAGAGTCATCTTCTTTTTGCTGTTTAGCTGCCTTAGGTTCCTGTTTGTTTGCTGTTCCGTGTGGATTAGCTACGGCACCGGCAAGACCAGATGAAAAAACAATTGAATCAAATGTTCGGTTTAATGTTTTACTTGCAAAGTTGTTCATAACCATGCCGGGCTGGTATGTGATTTCTTCACCAACTTTGACCTTTGATTGAGGAACGGCTACCCATGGCTGAGCATCACCGGTATCGACTTTCATATATGTGTAACCACCTGAATCCATTGTTTCCAATACTTTTCCGGTGACATTTTGTGAGGCAACAGCAAATGTGCTGAGGCCGATAAAAAGACAGGTGATGATTGCTTTGAATAATGATTTTTTCATGGTTTTACTCCTTGTTATATAGTCTTATGTACAGTGCTTTATGCACCATTTGTTTTGTATACCGTTAATCTTGATGGACTCGTAAAAAGTCTGGATTTAAGATGGATTTGTAAAAAACTTCATATTCGAGGCACGTAAATTTCTTATCATTTCGGCGTACTAGAGTACGTTGAAATGATAATAAATTTACAGTAACGAAGAAGATGAAGAGTTTTTACGAATCCATCAGTCTTCAATTAAAAAAGCGACGAATTCAAGTATAGACTTAGCCCAAATATCATAGGCTTTGGGTGTTAAATGAATACCATCGCTTTGGAAAAACTCCGAGTTTGGTTTTACTTTATTGAACATGTCAAGATAGCAGGAGCCTGTCTTACGAGTCATCGCTTCAGTTGCTTTGTTAATTTTTCGAAGAGTATCTAAGCTGGCCCATGGAAGCTGGCAGGGGAACAGGCTGTTTATAATTACCTCTGCTGCCGGATAGCGAGAACTGAGCTGTACTGTTATATCACGCAAGGTATCTAAAAAATGATAGTCTTCAATGATCAGGTTGTTTGTGCCGATCATTACAAGGATTAGTTCAGGAGTAGCAATGTTTTTGGTGATGTCTGGAAGTCGATTACGGAGTCCTTGTGCAGTTTCTCCTGGTATCCCGTGGTTGAGGATTTTGAAGTGCTGCATTCGTGTTTGCCAGTTAAAATCAGCTATGAGTGAATCACCAACAAAAAGAAAATTACTTTGCGTCATTAATGTGTTCCTGTACTGAGTGTCTCTAAGGAAAAATCTTATCTTGTGGTAGTCGTAATGTAGTGCGCCCTGTGACGATACAAGAGAATAAGTATTATTTGTAATTTTGACAAGGTATCATAGCGAGAATCTATTGCCAACCAGTATAATCAGGAGCTAAGACTATTACCGTATTGAAAGTTACCACTTTGTGGTGTTTTTTGTTGTGTGTTGGGAGATGTTTGGGTTGATCATTTTGATAATGGTACTATGGTTTGTAGTGGCTATGATGTTTTGTAAATATTCGGGTTGGGTTCAAAACAGCCCAGACCACTGAATTGTAAATGTTTGGCTAGCACCCCCGGATCAAACGAACCTGGGGGGCTAGCCGAATATTTACGTAATAGCAATCGTATAAAAAATACATTGGGAGATTCTTATGGGCATGTTTCAGAAATTAGAAATTGGCGATAGCGTCACCCCCGAGATTGACTGGGAGATGACACCGGATATGAGCTTTGGGACATTTGAATCTTGGGGCGGTAGGGAGCAGGTTCGTAGCAATGTTAGTAGGACTGAGCGAGTCTATTACTTTTTTATTGATAATTGGGAAGAGGAGATCAAACTCTGCCTTATGGAACGAGGAGTAAAGCACGCAAAAGTCGTGGCTGAAATAAAAGCTCCTGAAGAAATGTTGCGAGAGTGTGTGAAAAAACAGGGGACATCCTCTCTTTTTGAAAAAAGTTATGCCATTAATGATGAAATAAAAGAATGGCTTATCGCGAATGTGCTTCAGGTTGATAACCCTTCTGCAGTGATTCCTCTTTATGAAGAGCCAGAGGTGGAAGACATGGGGGATTCGTTACCGCTTCTTGCAGACTCAGCTTTTCATGGGCAATCTGTTAAACTGCCTAATGAGCATAGTTTTATTAATGATGATGAAATTGCTTCTGTTTTGAAAAAATGGAATTTTTACGATGGGGATCTTAACAACGATGGAGAATTTGAAAATTCACTGGTTGATCCAGGTGATGGACGAATTGTTGTTGATCAGAGAACAGGATTGATGTGGCAACGGGCTGGACTTGATATTACCTCGGTTCGGAGTATGAAACGCAACATTGAACAGTTAAATAAGGATGGTTTTGCCGGATATCATGATTGGCGAATGCCTACCATGGAAGAAGCCATGTCCCTTATGAATAAGGAAGTGAACAGTAAGGATATTCACTTGAACCTCTGTTTCTCAAAAGAACAGCCATTTATTTTTGTTGATAACCAACGTAAACCAGGTGGATACTGGTATGTAGATTATAAACATGGCCGTTCCTTCTGGTCGTCCGGTACGATCCCTGGTGGATTTGTACGACTTTGCCGCACTATATAATTGTGATGGCTCTTTAAAAACTCTGAATTTAAGATGGATTTGTAAAAAACTTCATATTCGAGGCACGGAAATTTAATAACCTGAAAAAAATTCAAAGAAATATGT
This sequence comes from Desulfocapsa sp., assembly GCA_029942265.1. Classification (GTDB taxonomy): domain Bacteria; phylum Desulfobacterota; class Desulfobulbia; order Desulfobulbales; family Desulfocapsaceae; genus Desulfocapsa. The sequence continues at coordinate 1,151 of JAOZTO010000272.1, read as the reverse complement.
TCAGGTTATTTGATGTATGTTCATTAGCTGTTACATCGGTGACCCATCAGGTATGCAATTCAACTGTGCATCCGTCATAGGCAGTACAGATGCAGGATCTAGTTTAAGCTTTTGAAAAGAAGCCGAGTTGCTAATATGCCGTTTACGATCTCCTTGGATCATGTAAATCGAGCCAGCCGGGCTACTGAAGAGTAACGGTGACTTTGGCATTGCGTTCAATGCATCTTTTCTGACATAGACCGGCTGTCGGTTCTGAATACCTAAGCATTGAATAATTTTTGGGTCTGGTATGTGAGCTGCCTTGCCCACCGGTACCATCATGTATTCGGCGGGTTCTCCATCCACCTTGATGATGGTGCCAACACTATAACCGGCTTGCGCCAGAGTTGCTGCTCCTAGGAACAGAGAGACGAGTCCGATTACTGTGATTTGTTGAATTCGGTTCATTTTTTTCTCCTGACATACAATTAATAAAAGCAAATATGATCGCATCGATAGTAGTTGAAATAGCATCTTTATGAACAAATTACTGTAAACTAAGATAGGTGGGAAGAAAAAAATCCATCTAAAAGAAACTGAATATGCAATTCTCCAAGGTATCTTTAAGGGATACTACCACAAATCAGGTTTGTTAATTCCCGTTCCTAAGTCATAAGTTAAGCCTCCTACTGCTAAACCCTCATTTTCTCCTTCTGAATCTGAAAATGTCTTGGTGAACAGCTGCTTGATTTCTTCAATGGTACTTGGATTATACAATGAAAAATTCATCATTCCCTCTCTCCTCTGAGTAGTATGTTTTGCAGGGTACCTCGAATATGAAGAGTTTTTACGAATCCATCATTTGTTGGAATGTCGCTTGCTGGATACAAACATTCCCACCAGCCATGCGACAACAACTGCGCTAAAAAATTGACCGACAATCGCCTCCATTTGACAAAGAGCTCCTGCGCCAGCGGTTTGGGGTGCAATGTCGCCATATCCTAATGTTGTAAGAGTGACAAAGCTGAAATAATTAAAAACATGGGATGAATTATTGGTGCTTTCTAATAGAGCGCCACCGTATGCTCCTGGGTCTAAGAATTGCAACAGGGTGTAAAGTGATCCCCAAAAAAGCCCAATAATCAGGTAAAGGCTGAAGGTTGCGTAAAGAA
>JAOZTO010000271.1 GCA_029942265.1 Desulfocapsa sp. | reverse complement strand
TTGTAAGCCTGTTTCATAATAACTTTAAGTCATTTGAAGATCTAGCCCCTGCAAACGTACTTGCTGGCGGGCCGAAGTAGGTGTAAATGCCAATCAGGTACGCAACTATTATTGTTGTGTACCTGATTATCCTAATTATGGCAACATCAGCTCAGTGCTCAGATATCGTTCTCCAGTATCAGGCAGTATGGTAACAATAGTTTTGTTGTGATTGTTACTGTCTCCTGCAATCTGCAAAGATGCCCACATGGCAGCACCGGAAGATATTCCCACAAGTAACCCCTCCTGCTTCGCCAACTGTCTGGCTGTTTCCATAGCATCATCGCTAGTTACTGTGATTATCTGGTCGATTAGTTCTGTTTTTAAAATTGCAGGAATAAAACCAGCCCCAATGCCCTGAATTTTGTGCGGCCCAGGCTTTCCACCAGACAACACTGGAGAATCGGCCGGCTCCACAGCAACACCAATAATGTCCGGATTCTTCTCTTTCAGATTTTCCATAACACCTGTGAATGTTCCACCCGTACCTACTCCTGCAACAAAAATATCTATTGAACCTTCAGTTGCTTTCCATATTTCTTCAGCAGTGGTTTTTTTATGAATAGCCGGATTAGCAGGATTCTCAAACTGCCGTATCATAAAAGTGTCAGAAGATTCCTGTAACAATGCTTCTGCTGCTTCAATGGCTCCTTTCATGCCTCCCTTTGCAGGGGTTAAAACCAGTTTAGCACCAAGGTGTTGTAGTAATGTCCTTCGCTCTATCGACATGGATTCCGGCATGGTGAGAGTCAAAGACAGTTTTTTTTCAGCACAGACAAAGGCTAATCCCAGTCCGGTATTGCCAGATGTTGCCTCAATGATCATTGTCCCGTTTTTGATCTGTCCATCTCGAATACCTGCTTCAATCATGGCAAGGGCAATGCGATCTTTTACACTGCCCATGGGATTTCTTGATTCCTGTTTAACAAGAATCTTTGCTCCATGATTTGTACCGATATTGGAAAGAGTTATGAGTGGAGTGTTACCGATGGTTGCTGTTGCAAAGACTGTCATGATGTACCTCCTTTTCGTCCCGAATAGAGGAGTTCCGGGCGTTTAAGTACTACCCGTGTGTCCGAAGGAACTGATTCTGTAAGCCAAATGTTGCCGCCAACAACACTTCTGGCTCCGATAATTGTTTTGCCACCAAGGATTGTTGTGTTGGCGTATATGATGACATCGTCTTCAATGGTGGGATGACGTTTAACGTGTTGCAATGTAATCCCGGCATCTTTAGGGAGGGATAGCGCACCAAGCGTAACTCCCTGGTATAATCGAACGTTTGATCCGATAATTGTCGTCTCCCCAATAACAACACCCGTTCCATGATCAATAAAAAATCCAGGGCCAATGGTTGCACCTGGATGAATATCAATGCCTGTCAGGCTGTGGGCATGCTCTGTCATGATCCGTGGAATCACCGGAGTGTTGAGCGTATGAAGTTCATGGGCTATTCTGAAAATTGATGTCGCCAGTAATCCGGGATAGCAGAAGATGACTTCGTCACTGCTTGCAGTAGCAGGATCTCCTGCAAGTGTTGCTCGAATATCGGTGGAGAGCATGGTAGAAATTTTAGGAAGGCTTTCGATAAATGATAATGCTGTTTGATGTCCTCTCTCTTCACAATGTGTGCAAGGGAGGTTGGCTCGTCTGCAATCATGACGTATTGCCATGGTGATTTCCTGGCTGAGCCGTTCGTAAAGCTCTGTTGTTTCTTTGCCAAGATAGTATTCCAGATTGGCAGCATGAAGTTTTGTTTTGGTGAAATACCCAGGAAATAATATCTGCCGTACTTGGTAGATAATATCGATGATGGATTTGTGAGATGGAATAGGCACAGGCCCGACATGTTCAAAGGAGTTTTCTGTCTGCAATGCGGCCACCAGTGTTTTTACCACTGGTGGCAATTTATTTTGGAGACCATTTGCACTGCTTGCGTTATGATTGCAGCAAGGTTTCTGGATAGTTATGTCATCGTCGGTCACTTGGTCTCCTTTGTTACATCTCTGTTTTTATTTCTTTTATTGCTTGGGGTAGAGGCATACCATTGTTTAGCTTGGCCTGTGGATTAATAACAAGTAATTCTTCCCAGACAGCAATAGCTCCAGCGGTGTCTTTAAAATCATACAGAAGTACAATACCTTTGTTTAAGCGCGAAGGCTCATGTTTTGGGTTAGCGGCATATGCTTTTTCAAAGGCTTCAATTGCTTTTTCGGGTTGCTTGTTTCTTCTGTACATAACTCCCATATCAGTTAGGACATCTGCATTTCCAGGTTGTAATTCCAATGAGCGCTTGTATGCTTTAATTGCCTTGTCAACCTGACCTGAGTCGTAATACAAGTGACCGAGTTGCGTCCAGGCAGAAACGTTATTAGGATTTGCTGTAACTTCCGCTTCAAAACTGGTGATGGCTTCAGCTGTTTGTTGTTGTAGTTGATCTGAGTTGTTTTGTTCCTGAACCTGTTGTTGCTGCACAGGGGTGCCTTGTGATGTGGCAGGCGTAAGTTTGTAAACTGCCAATACAGCACCGGCGAGAAATCCTATCACGAGGCCAATTAATAATGCGTACAATACTATTTCTTTTTTTACAAGATCGCTTTTTTCTGCCATTTTGGAGTCCTTTTATTATAGTTGCTGGAATTAGATAAATCATTTAAATAGATTTCGAGGAAAAAAAACCTGATTAAATACTATAGACAGAAAAAAAATTCTGTCAAACTGATTATAAACGGAATGGATAAATGACAGAGAAAAAAGTTACAGCAAAGAAAAAAACAAACAAAAATATGTCCCATGAACGTCTCGGAGATGCAACGGTTGAAGCGTTGAAGAACAAAATCCTTCATTACGTTTTAACCCACCAGGGACGTGATCCAGAGCGTGCAGGAGACAGTGATGTCTACAGTGCTCTTGTTTACACACTTCGTGATTTACTGGTGGAAAAATGGATTGCCACCCAGGATCTCTATTATAAAAAAGAAAAAAAACGGGTTTATTACCTCTCTTTGGAATTCTTGATTGGCCGATCACTGAGTAATTCCATTATAAACCTGGGTATTTTGAAGCAGGTTAGACAGGCTGTGGAAGAACTTGGCTATGATCTGGATGTTTTGGCTGAGGAAGAAGAAGACGCAGCTCTTGGAAATGGAGGACTTGGACGCTTGGCAGCCTGTTTTATGGATTCCATTGCAACCTTGAAAATCCCTGCCTATGGATACGGAATTTACTATGAATACGGTCTATTTAATCAACAGTTGATCGATGGATACCAGGTGGAACGCCCTGATAACTGGATGTGCTCAGGAACTCCATGGGGCTTTGATCGAAAAATGACGGCGTTTCCAGTTCACTTCAATGGTCGTGTGTCAACGTATCAGGATGATGACGGGAATTACAGGGCACGCTGGCTGGATACTAACGATGTGATCGCTGTGGCTAGTGATATGTTAGTACCAGGCTATAATAACGGGCATGTGATAAATATGCGCCTCTGGACAGCCAAGGCATCGCGAGAGCTTGATCTTAGCCAATTTGGTCGCGGAGATTATATCGGTGCTGTCACATCCAAGGTGGAATCTGAAACTATTTCCAAGGTTCTCTATCCGCCCGATCATAATCTTGCAGGGCAGGAACTGCGCTTGAAACAGCAATACTTTTTTGTGGCAGCAACATTTCAGGATATTATGCGTCGCTACAAAAAGAAGTATGATGATTTTGACAAATTTAGCGATCGTATAGCCGTACAGTTAAATGATACTCATCCGGCAATTGCCATTCCTGAATTGATGCGTCTACTTCTTGATGAAGAAGGGATACAGTGGGAAAGAGCCTGGGATATCTCCGTGAAAACATTTGCTTTTACAAACCACACTTTAATGCCGGAAGCCCTTGAAAAGTGGACAGTGGAAATGATGGAGCGGGTATTGCCAAGGCATATGCAGATTATTTATGAGATTAACCAGCGTTTTCTTGATCTCGTAAAACTCAAGTATCCAGGAGATGAAAATCGCTTGCAACACATGTCTATTATCGAAGAAGGAGATGTGAAAAAAATTAGAATGGCTCATCTGGCTATTATTGGCAGTCATTCTGTGAATGGTGTTGCCGAACTACATACCAAACTG
>JAOZTO010000270.1 GCA_029942265.1 Desulfocapsa sp. | reverse complement strand
ACCTAAAGCTGAGCGCCTACATGGGGAAGTTATTTCGTCCCCGTTCCTAAGCTATAGATGCCGCAATGGTTTTGCATAACTGATCAAGATCTATTTACAGCTTGAGCCTATTTTTGAACCAACCCGAATATTTACTTTTAGAATTCATCTGAGTACAAAAATCCTGCATGTCAAATACTGCATTGATCCGTTCGTAAATAAGAATCAACAGATGAATAGCCGCATAATGTCTCGGATCTTGATCTTCCTGCTTTAGCTCCTCAATCTTAGTGTACACTGTTTGCAGCTCATGACGCATATCAATGTCATCCATATGATTTTCATCATCACAACGACTGAACATAGCTGTAAATAAGCGCACTATATGTTCTGTCAATTCTCTGGGCAGTGGCTCCATTCCCCTGCTCAATGGAAGCAAGGCATTGATATGAGAAGAGGCAGCCATAAAACTCTTCAGCACTTTATCCAAAGAATCGACATATTGTCTGGTATTCTGCGGTTCTCGAAGCATTTGCTGATAGCTTGCAAGCAGATTATTTTGCGCCGTATAGAGTTTAAATCTTCTGCGGCTGAGTTGCTCGTATCTGATATAAGGATCTGATAGAGAACGGACACAGCAAGTCAAAAGATCTTCCTGTGCCTCAAGCATTGCTCGTAAAAGTCTCTGTATTCCGCCACTACTCCACTGTGGCCATAGAAGAATATTTGAGCCAAATGCAAGCCCACAGCCAAGCATTGTATCAACAAGGCGAGTATAAACAATTTCTTCTCCTTTTCCAAAAACCAGTTGATAGGCAAGCACCAAAAGTGCTGTCATACCAAAAATTGCCAAAGTTTTATGGTGGATAATCATACTGAAAGAAAACAGTGCAAGCCCTGCAATCAGGATCACAAGAACAGCTACACTAAAGTGAAATTCGATAAGAACAAGACCAAGAACAACTCCTGCCAACGTCCCGAAAACACGCTGGGTAATCAGGGTTTTTGTCAGGAGATACCCACTTTGCATAACAAAAATAATAGGAAGAAGCACCCAGTAAGCCTTATCGAGATCTAACCATCCAGCCAGTAGGATTCCCCCAGAAATTGTTGCACTCAGTCGCAGGGCATAGCGAAAAACAGGCGATTGAAGTGTCATATGAGGTAGCATCGTTGTTATAAAACCATCTCCGGCAACAGGAACATCAAGAGAACGCTGAAAGGCCGGTTGTTGGGTATTTAAAAGTCCCTTAATCAGATGTATATGCATGGCAAGAGATCTGGACAGAAGAGGTCTTTCTTCCCGATTTACCATGATACTTTCCTCAAAATCGGAAAGTTGCTGATTAATATTTATATCAACTGTGCGCCTGGTTCTGATAGCAAAAGCCTTCTTTTTCAACATAGCTGCGATGGATGCGGCACAATCTGAATAGGACGACCCCAAGCCGTAGTTATAGATAAACCCGCGAACTTCGTCAATCCTGTGTTCATTGGCCTGTAACAATTCCATCACATCAACTCCGAGCAAATAATCCTGCTCCAGTTTTTTCAGTTCACTGTTATAGCCATCTTCGGTGAAACGATTAAAATAGATCTTAGCCTGATTGATCAGATCATACACCATTTTCAGGCGTTTACGGACGGCTGCTATCTCTTTCTCTGTGGGTTCGTTCAGTAATATTTGCGATTTTAACAGATAATAATTAGCCATTTCAGTGAATAGTTCAGTAAGAATCTCACGAAGAACTTTATGCCCCCACCAGTACAACCACAACTTGGCTGATATTCCATACCAAAGGGTGCCAATACCAATCAACAGAGGAAAGAGCCAGAAAGCTTCTGTCTCAGGCCAGCTGAGGGATAATATTGCCACAACCATAGCAGCAGTGCCAACTCGTCCGCTCTGATTTCCATACGCCGCAAACATGGCAAAGATAAAAATCAGGGGACCAAAAACGACAAGTAGTGGAATATCCACACGTAAGAGAGCCAGAACAAATAGAGAAGTACTGAAGAACAGAAGGTCAACACGAGTCAGCCTGGACGAAAAATGCGGCATCGGCTGGTCAACTCCTGCAACCAGAACGGGAAAAACTGCAAGCACAGAATACACAAGTAAACTACGTTCACCTATAAGGTAAAAGCAGAGAGCAAGCAAACCGGTTGCACTGGCCAACCACATTCCCTGATTAATCCGCCTATCGTAAACGGATTTCAACAGTAATTGTTTTATTGAAATTTCTTTGTTGAAAAGCATACGTCATGATACCCTGAAAAATATTTTTGCCAAGAGAAGAATAATTAGTGTAGGGTATCATTGATAACATTTGTGAGCCTTTACAATTTAATACCCATTCAGCGGAACATGTCTATATGAAGAACAAGCCTGCCCATTCCTTGAGCAACACTATTTACAGAAGAGTAACAGATAGCCTCAGAGTTGCCATTGTCACTGGTGACTTCAGTCCCGGACAACGGCTTATAATGAGTGATCTCACCCAACGCTTCGGAACAAGTCAAATGCCAATAAGGGAGGCACTCCAACAACTCCAAGGGGAAGGATTAATCTCAATCATCCCTCATCGCGGTGCCCACGTAAGATCAATTGACCGTAAATTTGTCAGTAATATTTACGATCTGCGTATTGCAGTTGAAGCTCTATTGATACAAAAAGCATGCGATCAAAAAGATCTGAAATGGATCGACAACTTAAAGAAAAGCCAGGACGCCTACGACTCCCTTATTGAAAATGGAAGTATTCCTGATCTGATCGAAACCAACCACCGCTTCCACGAGGTTCACAATACAGTGGCCGACAATGAAGAGGCATTTAATACCATAGAGAGATCAAATACTCTAATGACAGTTTTAAGAACCACCCATGGGATTAACAAAAAACGTCTTCGTCAAATTAGTGCAGAACATCATGGAATGATAGCCTGTTTTGAAAATCGTGACGTGAAAGGTGTTTTAGCAATCCATGCAAACCACTGTGAAAATGCCAAGTCTTCCATGCTGTTGCTCATTCCGGAAGCGACAGACTCATAATTTGCCTCTCAGAAAATTGTCCAAGAATTGGCATTTCGTTTAAAATTTTGAAAAGTTTTACTCCTTGACAAAGATACCAAAAGCAGGTATCTAGTTTTATATATTCTATACAATATATAATTTGACACAGTTGATAGGTAGAAAATATGTTCAAAGTTCACCCACAACGCTGCACCGAGTGTATGATTTGCCAACAAGTTTGTTCACTGGAACATTACGGATATCATGCGCCCAAAAAAGCACGAATCACATTTTCTGTTCAATGGCCACACAAACCTAAAATACACATTTGCATAGCTTGCAAAAAAAAGAAATGTATCCAGGTATGTCCACAACAAGCACTCACATGGGACGACTGGGTTCATGTTGACACAGATCTTTGTGACTCATGCGGACTGTGCGTTGAAGCTTGTCCATCAAATGGTATTCACCTCGCCGAAGACACGTCACATCCACTAATCTGCGACACCTGTCAGGGACAGTTTCTGTGTGTTCAATGGTGCCCGACACAAGCAATTGAAAAGAGGCTCCTACCATGAACACAAAATGGCATGGCTACCAGGGAAAATTTCTTGATGTAAACCTTTCTACTGGCAGCTGTAAACAAAAAAGTCTCTCACATGAACAGGCAGAAAACTACCTTGGTGGCAAAGGATTCGGTGCCAGAATCATATTCGATCAGGTTCCCCAAGGGTGCGATCCTCTAAGCTCGGAAAACATCCTTGTATTTGCCACAGGCCCCCTTACAGGCACCCTTACTCCCACAAGTGGTCGAATGGAAGTTTGTACAAAAAGCCCACTCACCGGTCTCTGGCTTGATTCAAATTGTGGTGGTTCCTTGGGGCCTGAGATCAAAACAGCCGGATTTGACCATCTTATTATTCGCGGCAAAGCTGCTGAACCAAGTCTTCTCCTGATTGAAGATGATGTTATCAGTATAGTATCAGCCTCTGATATATGGGGACTGGACACATTCGCAACACACAGCTGGATACAAAAAATTTATGGATCTTCTGCAAAATCTGCCTGCATAGGCCCTGCTGGTGAAAAACAGGTTCTTTTTGCCTGTATCATGTCAGAGCAGCGATCGTTTGGTCGTGGGGGTGCTGGCGCAGTTATGGGTTCAAAAAACCTTAAGGCAATTG
>JAOZTO010000269.1:1735-4212 GCA_029942265.1 Desulfocapsa sp. | reverse complement strand
ACCAATATCTTAAAAACAAATCATTTTTACCCGTATCAATACCCTTCTTTGGTGGTGTATATTCTCTCATCAACAAATTTTCAGAGAAACAACGAATCCATTTACGACTTGCCCAATATGCAATGGGATTACCAGGAATTTTCCTAAAGTTTACAGAGGAAGAATGATACAATAGAGCAGGTCGCTGAGTAATGTTATCAGTCTCTATGGACTTTAAAATAGATTGTTTTTCGGATTCTGATGTGCCATCGACAAGGCGTATGTAACAGCCCTCATAGAGTGGTTGGTAGTAATTTACTAACACAAAAGCCGTAGTAGAAACAACCTCACCACCAATACTATCAAATGCTCTTGCTCCAAGATGTGCCATGGAAAGAATGGTATCATGTTCAAGGAGATGGGTACGCATTTTTTCAAAAGAGGAAAGGAACATCCAGCTCTGCATGGTAATCATTGCTACCATGCCATGCTTTTGAACCAGATCAAGATTACGATCAATAAACATGGAAAACAGATCAGACTTTGATTTTTTGTAATGATCCTGAGCAAAGGATTTTAATCTCCCGTTCATTCCCTTTCCTCCCATATAAGGTGGATTAGCTACAACCACATGATATTTAGGACTAAGATAGTCAGCCTGTTTAAAAACTTGCAAAACCTTCTTATGTATTTCGTGCAAAAACAAATTCTCGGCAATTTTGTTCTTTGCAAGTCTTTTAATAATCAAATCGACATTGGTCTCATCGGGTCGGATCAATGAACCAAAATTATCCACCTCTCTAAATTGGTGCAGGGTTGACTGTAAATTAAGAGTAAAGAGATTTCGGCCAACTTCATCCATATACTTGTTGATTTCACCTTCATCAAAATTGACATTTCCAAGAATACAGATGTTGGGTTGAACGGATTTCCTGAAAAAACGACGGTATTTACCCCGTGCTTTCATAAATAGAGCAAAAGCTGCAAGTGCTCCGGCTCGTTCATCAATCTCGATGCCATATAAATTATTGGTTAGAATCAGTTTGGGAATTTCTTTACTGTCATAGCCCTCCTCATCATAGATATCATAGAGAAGATCAAAGGCATAGGTGAGCATATGGCCAGAGCCACAGGCTGGGTCACATATTTTGATTTCCTCAGGAGAGGTGATCTTGAGAAAGTCGTTCTCTGCTTCCTTCGGTGGGATATAATAATCCATCCGTTTAATTAGACGAGAATCTGGATGATTGAGCATCCATAATCTACCAAGAGAGTTCTCAACTAAATATCGGACAATATAATGTGGAGTAAAGAGCTGGGTCGCTGCAGGAATATTTTCAGGAGTAATTTTTTTATTCTTTTTCAGTCCTGCAAAGACATTATCTTTCTTTTCAGAAATATAAAACTGATACAACCAGCCAATAACCTCAACGACAGGCCTATCTTCACCATTTACGTTTTCTTTACAAACAGCAGGAGTTAGTGCTTCTTGCGTATATGCTACAATTGAGCTTCCTGACAAAAGGTCATCGGGCATCAGTAATTCTGTATAGTCAGCAATACGCTCGAACATAAAAGGCATCGTCTGATGCCAGTAATTACAAACAGCTACAATTAATAAACGATATGCATCTTGCTGAGGATCCGAGCTTGTAACAGACCCATCCAATAGGCCAGCAATCTGGAGGTTGGTCTTTTCGGGAACCATGCTCTCATCAACATGGCCCATTTTAGCTTCAGCCAAAATTTCAGGTTGGAATTGTCCAGGAACCGGTGATAACACACCAATACGATTGTACCGGTTTACATCCATAAATCGTAAAGCACAAAACCGGTTAAACCAGACATAGGCCACCCTCTCAACAACCTGCTCCTCACCCAGCTGACCAATAGCCTCTTCCAACCGTTTCACGACCTTGCTATTTTCTAGCCGTGCCCCACTATTCTCTGCCAATACCACCTCCAACTTGGCAGAAACCTGCTCCAGCAAACTACGTCGAGCATACTGGGCAAACCGTTTCAATCGCTTTGTTTCCATAATTTCAGCCCCCTCCTGTTGCAGGTAGGCGGGTGACTGGCCACTTCGGAAAATTTTCGTTCCAAGTCTTGATATTAAAGACCTGACAATTTTCAACAAGCTGCCGCTTCCAGCGTGGTACAGATTTACCCATAGGTGGTATTTTTCTTGCTATTTCATCACCCAAATTTGGCAATAATTCTGCATCAAGGGTCACAAGATTGAGATAATGGATGGGTTTAGCTATTTCCTTTTCAGCCCAACGGTACAAAAAAGTATCGATGAATTTTGAGGCAAAGGTGCTGCTCAGGGTTCCGTCCTCAAGTTCACCATGAAACTTAGCCAAACCTTCACGCCTTGCTTTTGGGTTACCGGGATCTTTGACCTCTACAAAAACAAAGGCTTCTTCAACTTCCACAACAAAATCTACCCGGTGCATTTGCGCAACACCATGAAAATCGGGCAACTCAAGCTTCATTTG
>JAOZTO010000269.1:0-1635 GCA_029942265.1 Desulfocapsa sp. | reverse complement strand
AGCTTCATTTGCCAAGGCTCCCCATCTTTTTACTCACCTGCTCCTTGGTCAACTCATTGAATGTATCGGCGATACTATTAGAAGATATGGCCTGATAATCCTCAACGCTTTCAATTTTCACCTCGTCAGATTCAGGGTCTTTATATAATCTATGAAATCTCACCTCATCCCCCAGCTTCTCATCCATGAGTAGGTCGAACCATTTAAGCAGAACATATTCATGGGTAGCCAGGATAATTTGTTGGCCATTTCTTGATAATTCCAACAGGATTTCCACTAAGAGCCTCATCAGTTTGGGATTAATATTTGACTCTGGCTCATCCCAAAATAATGGTCCTGTAGAACCTGGTTGAATGGCTCCAGTTTCTAACAATCGCGCTAACATCCCCATTTTACGAAAGCCTTCTGCCATAGCATTGGCTGAGTATTCATTATCCTTGGTTTTAAAAGTCACCCTGCCACCACCATGAAAAACAAACCGACCACCGCAAATACTCTCGATCTCCTCTATGGCCCAGGCGGATTTTTCATGTAAGATCTCAGGGCGAACATTGGGAAGATCCAGCAGCAGACAGATATCCTGATAGGTTTGATCAAAGGAAAGACCATATTTTTCATACAGGCTGCTGAACCCCTTCATAAAGGAAAGCACTTCTTTAGTGGGAATAAAGACCGCTTCATCCTGATAGTTTTCGTAATTAGCCATTTGCTGCAGGGCCAATCCCTTTGAATTGGTATGAAAAGAGACGGCAACCTGGCTATCATGACTAAACTGTGCCTGCAATTGAGCATTTTCGGTAACGCCATGCCGACGCATTTTTCCTAAGGTCTCATCCAGAGGCAGGAAGACACGCAGCAGGTTCGTGGTGAGGGCCTTGAGCAATTCATCCTGGTCTGTATCCGGTTTTTTCTTGAATATCGGCCCACCACTGCAAAGGGTATAGGCCGCCTTGAGCAAGAGGGTTTTACCAGTACTGTTCTCACCAATAATGACATTGATTTTGGGGGAAAAGTCGATGGCTAAATTTTTAAATGCGGTAAAATTTGTTAACTCGAGTTCGGTAATCATATTTGAATCCTTTTTCCGTTACTAATTTCTTCGAACATAGCCTCACGCATTGATTTTAAATATTTATCCACATCATTCATATTAGACAAGTATGTTTTATCGAAATCAATAACAATCGTTTTCCCATAAACATATTCAGTGCTCTGGTCATTGGTTTCGTCTTTTGTTCCAGAAGATGTATTACTTACATCTTCCTCATCATAATTTCCTTGAGCTTGGCTAGCTAATTTACTCACTTCTGCCATTAAACCAGGATATTCTCGTTCTTCAAAACGACGTATTCTGTCACGAATAACTGCAGTCAATGCTTGTTGTTTTAAATCTTGCTCAAGTATCTCAAATGGTTTTCTCAGCATATTCTGCTTCATGGTATCCAACAGAGAGAAGTCACTCATAGTTGTCAGATTTTCCAAAAGAGACTGAAGGGTCTGAAGTGCGACAACCTTTTCTTCTGCCACAATATCTTCAAGTTGCTCTTTCAGGGTTTCAATCAAACCTTTAAGGTGCTGCATCTTGTTACCCGTAAAACATTTGGCATCACCAAGGATATCTCTGACCTGCTGATT
>JAOZTO010000268.1 GCA_029942265.1 Desulfocapsa sp. | reverse complement strand
GATCAAGCGAAGATGGGGTGCTAGCCGAATATTTACGTAGAAGCTTACATAATTATCTGAGAGATCGTTCCTTTTGATCAACCGCTGCTTTCACCATCCGAAACAACTCTCGATAATGAAGCTTGTTGTGGGTTTTGACATACTGGTAAATTACAGTTCGAAGTTCTTTCTCTTTGAGATATGGGTATTCAGAGATAATTTCCACGATTATGTCACTATCCCAATCCGGTTCAAAGGAAATTTGATTCCTCCGAAATTCATTGTTAAGTTCCATGGCCTCGTTAATCAAGGTGTCACGAAGACGTTCTGCTGAATGAGATTGTTTTTTTTCCTGAAGCTTAGATCCTTTCCTATTAGTGATAAAAAGATATATTTCATCAAGTGGCCCCTGCCGTAAAACCTTGGCAAGATATTTAATCTGCCGATTTTTCGCCCCACCTTTAAGCCCCCGTGTTGCAAGAATTTCTTCGTGAATTACAGGTCCACCAGGAAAGCTTTTAAGTTCTTTGTCAGAGAGACCAGCGACTTCTTTTGCTAGCTCGCCAACCTGCTTATAAATCCGTTTCATTTCTGATCTACTTAATAATTCTGCCATATATTTACTCCAACCTAATTGTATTTTTAGAAAAAAATTCGGTAACTATTCAGAAAATGTCACTCTATTAAAGCCACCTTCTTCCCACCATGGTCTACTAATATCAACACCGAGTATTTCAAACAACATAACTTCAAGAATCAGGTACACTTTGGTGTTTTTCCGGATACAGCAAGTGAGCGTTTCGCCATGATCACCAAGGGCAGCATGAAGGTGAATGAGCGGTTCGTCCCCATCCATATATATCGATCCCGTGCCAATTGCCTCACTGGCTTGATCAACTTTTGTCCAGATTGGTGTCGGTGGCATAACTGGTTTTTCGGGACCAATTACGACATCAGCATTTTTTACAGCACCGAGTATCTGGAACCATCCATTTTTAATTTTTTCTTTGAGAACGATCTCCTTCAATCCTTCAAGAAAATCATCGTCATTGTCAAAGCGTATGGTTAAGACCCTACCTATTGATCCTATTCTGTATTCCATTGTACACTTCCGAGTTTTATAATTGTTGAAGAAGCTGTGTCAGCGCAGTTTGGCGACTCGACATATCCTTGTTATGGATAGCCATTGCAAGCGCCTGTCTAGTACCTACAAACACAGCGAGTTTTTTTGCACGTGTTAGCCCTGTATAGATAAGATTACGAAATAACATCTTAAAATGCTGCGATACGAGTGGAATAATCACACAATCAAATTCACTACCCTGTGATTTATGGATTGTAATTGCGTAAGCAAGGTCAAGTTCACTGAGATGATCTCGTTCATACTCAACTTCTCGATTATCAGAGAAAAATTGTATCTTACAGGTTAACTCTATTGAATTCAATTGTGTAATTTTACCAATATCCCCGTTGTAGACACCAAGATCGTAATTATTTTTCCTGTGAATAACCCGATCTCCCACGCGGTAAATACGATCTCCAAGTCGAATTTCACCTTTAGATTCATTGCTTGGGTTAGTGGCATGTTGTATGGTTTTGTTCATTTGGGCTGTCCCCAAACTTCCTCTGGTCATAGGTGAAAGAATTTGAATTTCTGCTGAATTACCAAAGTATTTTGGAATCCATTCGTCGTAAAGCCTCAACATAACCTGCCCTGCTGTCAATCCAAAATGGAGTGACGACCAGGGATGTGTTTTGTTTAAGACAGACCGTAACTCATCGGCATTGTTTTCAGCAGTTTCCAATAATTTAAAATCAACATGAGCATATCTGGCATCACCTGGTGCTTGTGTTTGCTTTGAGATATCCTCCTTGGGGGAGCTATCGCCATAAAGCATACTATCGTTATAGGAAATATTGAGCTGAGAATCTTTAAGTTGCTCTTTTGCCATTCGAATTGTTTGCAACTGGTGTTGAGTGGCTTCATTAGAATCAATAAATAGACAATCGCAATGCTCTTTCCAAAGTTCAGGTGCATTAAATGGGGATGGTATATGGGGAATTTCCCCATTATTGATAGAGTGTGCATAGTGTACAATCTGCGATTCCTTGGCTTGGCGAAATATTGTATTTAGGGAAAATGTCGGAACAACACCCGAAGCAATCAGATCTCCTAGTACGTTTCCAGCTCCTACAGATGGGAGCTGATCAGCATCACCAATCAGGACAAGTTGAGAATTTTTAGGAATTGCATCGAGCAAAGACGCTGTGAGACTAATATCGAGCATTGAGCACTCATCGATCACAAGAACATCACATTCCAATGGAAAAGAATGATTCTTCTTAAAACTTCCATTTTGAAATTCAAGTAATCGGTGAATTGTTTTGGCCTCAATTCCGACAACTTCTTCCATACGCTGGGCGGCACGGCCAGTTGGGGCAGCAAGAAATACCCTTTTGCCCATGGCAATAAACAACTTCACAAGCGTCTGAGTTGCTGTTGTTTTTCCACAACCAGGCCCACCTGTGAGTATAGAACAGCCATAGGAAACTATTCCTTTTACCGCATCATTTTGTTCAGCGCTGAGACTGAAAGACTGTTTTTTAGCATATTGATCCAACCAGTTAGTTACCCTATCACTATTGACTGCAACAGTTTTGCAAAGAGAGCAAAATGCTTCTGCACTATTCTGTTCATCATAATAAAGGCTTTTTGAATAGTATCCTACACAATCAGCATTTTTCTTATCAGTTATGATTCGTTTTTTCAGACTATTATCACGCTCCATCTCAATAAGATGTTCTTTAATGATATTTGAAAAATCCATATCAAGTAAAGAAGTCATCCCCTGTGTGATTTGCTCTGTTGTAAGGTAGCAATGCCCTTGATCTCTTGAGGAAGAGAGTACATGGCGTATTGCTGCAATGATTCTTACAGGTGCATCATGGGAAAAACCAATTGAAAGAGCCACCTTATCAGCAGTCATAAATCCAATTCCATAAAAGTCTGTAGCAAGCCGATACGGGTTCTCTGTTATGAGCGGAATACAATTATCTCCATATTTTTTAAAAATGCGCACAGCAAACAGGGTGGAAATATCATGGCTTTGCAAAAACAGCATAACATCGCGTATGCTTTTGTGTTCTTCCCAGGCAACACGGATACCTTCGAGTTTTTTATGTGCAATTCCGGGGACATTAAGGAGATCTTCAATGGAGCTTTCAAAAACTGCAAGTGTGTTTTCTTTAAAATATGAAACTATTCGTTTTGCAGTTTTGGGGCCAACGCCTTTGATCAGACCTGAACCAAGATATTTTTCAAGGGCAGCACTTGTAGCAGGTTTTTGTTCCACTGCTTTTGTGGCCGTGAATTGCCTACCGAATTTTTTATGAGTGGACCAGTTGCCGGTAAATTTCATCGTTGCCCCGGCAAATACTTTTGTTTGATGAACAGTAACAGTAATTGCATCAAATTCGTTATAACACTTTACCCTGAGAACACTCCACCCGTTGACTTCATTATGATATGTGACACGCTCAACGATCCCTGAAACCGTTTCTATTGTATGTTTATTGAATTGATTTTTTTTCATAACAGACTGTATTTTAACAGTAAAAATTATTATATTCTGTATTTATTACGATATCATCTACTTGTGTAATGTTACAAATATGCTTTTTTTTAGTATTAACCTTTTTTCTTGACTGAAAATGATTATTATGTCAAAAAGGACGGTTTGTATTGAGTTAGCACAACAACACGCAAATATATACACACAAGCATTATATTTACCTACTTTGCTATACGGTAGGAAGGTTTAAAATAAAGAGGTACCATATGACATTTCTTGAAGGACTACTCTGGTTGACGTTGAACGTTTACCACGAAGCACGATCAGAACCCCAAATTGGACAAGTTGCAGTTGCCCATGTTACTTTGAATCGTGCTGCACAAAGAGACGTAAGTATTAAAACAGTGGTAAAACAACCATACCAATTCAGTTGGACGAACCAGAAAAATTCATATATCCCTGAAGATCCACAAGCATTTTTTCAGTGTATGAAATCAGTATATATTGCCATCAACAATACAGACTTTACAGCAGGTGCAACCTTCTATCATCTTGACAATATTAAACCGTATTGGGCGGACGAATTTACTTATGTAAATCAGTTTGGTAGCCATAAGTTCTACAAACAATGATGATGGATTCGTAAAACAATTGGATAAAAAAAG
>JAOZTO010000267.1 GCA_029942265.1 Desulfocapsa sp. | reverse complement strand
AGCCACAGCTTCTTCTGGAAATCCTCAAGCTGAGCCAGAAAATCAATCAGTTTTCCGGCAATCCTGCGCAGCACCTTGATCTTGGTAAGATAGCTCTCCACTGCCGGAACATCTGCATTTTC
The DNA here is from genome assembly GCA_029942265.1 of Desulfocapsa sp. Lineage (GTDB taxonomy): Bacteria > Desulfobacterota > Desulfobulbia > Desulfobulbales > Desulfocapsaceae > Desulfocapsa. Next base: position 4,110 of record JAOZTO010000267.1, on the reverse strand, counting down.
AATATCATCAAGATGCATCACCTCATTCTTGATATAAAAATCCAGCTCACGACGCAGGAAACCACCCAGATCCTTATGGATAAAATAATCCATGGTATTGGATCCGGTGTACTTGTTGAGATAACGGACAAGCAGGGGGCGTTTCTTAATTTTTTCAGTGGGGGACAAGATATTGAGTAAATGGTGGTACTCAGCCATGCCTTCCATGGATTCCACAGCATTCAAGATTTGCATGGACATATCAAAGGCCGGCATGTCACCTTTATTCAAACTCCCGTATATGGCCTTTAACTGTTTCTCCGTCTCTGCATTAATTGCATACTTGCCGCCGGGTAAAGGTTTGTACTCAAAATTCACCACCAATTCTCCGGCGTCATTCACTTCCACCGGCTGTTCAGAGTGCAGAACAAAAAAACGTTTATTGGCATCCGTTGCCTTTACGTTGCCGTGTTCGCCTTCTCCGGCATCTTTGATCTTAAAATGCACCCTGAGAGCTGTCTTTTCTAATTCATCCTGTGTAGCAAGAAGCGGCATGCCCTCCCGGGCAGCCTGAACTTCCCTGGCCTGGCGCAGATCAAAGGTGAAATTATTATAATTTTCTGTGGTCTTGATATAGTATTGGTCGGCATTGGCCCAGTGCAGTTTAACCTCTTCCCCGTTATAGGGAATTGCATAAGGAGCCGCCTTTCCAGATGTCTCTTTAGCATAATATCGTCGGGAGACAAAATCACCGCCTTCATAATAGCGCTCAAAAAATCGGCAGAGATGGTCGTAAATATCCGTTTCCGAGGAGCCGTCAACTTTTTGCTGGAGAATTTTTGAAACTTCCTCCTGATACTTTTTTCCTGCGGGGATAGAGGCAAATGCCGGGTTTACATTTCCATCTGCATCTATGGCATCTTCACCCAGTGTCTGGGTTATCTTCTGCCGGGCTTTCTCCAGGAGTTCCTGGGAATTCTGACTGCTCTGTTTACCAAAAGCTTCTTGCACCGTCAGTAACAGATCTTTTTCGATAAACTCCTGAACCTGTTCAGCCTTGGCGTGCATTATCCGGTAAAAGCCAAAATCAAGATCGGCCCTGTCAATTTCAAAGAGCCTGCGCAGGGTGCGTATCAGTTTTTTATAATTTTTGTTCATCTATTGTTTCCTCTTAGATAATACTCCAACGGACAGCAAAGAGCCGTCGTACTTCCGTTTTTTTTGTCATCCGTTTTTCCAGGGCATCAATCAGTTCATCACGCTTGTCCAGAATTTCATCCTCGGCATCAAATATTTGCTGCCGTTGTCTGCGCTGCTTTCGCTCCAGGTTACGAATCTTTTCCTGAAATTCTTTTTGCTGTTCCACGGTTTCTGCCTGCCTGGACTCGCGTTTTAAAGCACGAATTTTGATCTTGGTATCAGCAAGGTTTTGTTCAGCAGCCAGAATTTTATCATCAGCCCATTTTTCCAGCTTGTCACGCTCTGCCTGAAAAAAACGATGATTTGATTCCATAATCCGGTTCAATACCGCTTTTTGATGACGCTCTGCATTGTCAGCCAGTGTTTCCGGAATGATCTCATTTACAAGTGCTGGTTCCTCGGCCAGAAAACAACTGAACATCTTTTCGCAACTTTCTTGGTCAACAGGAGTGCCATTATCATCAAGACCTGAAAAAACAAGATGTTCCTCTTCCTGAAAGGATTCAAGGCGCAACAAATCAAGGACAAGCCACCCATTATGCCCCGTTAATGCTTCTACCAGAGATATCTTGACAGGGTGATTAGTGATGTCAAAAACCAATAATGCTACCGGAGTATCAGATCCACGGCCTGTATCGAGTACATACTCACCAAGAGGATGAGTCAGTCGATAGAGGTACTCTCGACTTGCCGTATTTTTAATATCCTTTCTGATGAGCTGGTAATGCCCCTTCTGAATAGAGTCGGCAGGTGGTTTGTGCAGTCTAAACGTATGGTTTTCATTGTTGAAGGTTGCCCTAGGCTCCAGGACAAATCCGGTGAGATCCCAGAAAATACGGCCAACACGATCAAGTCGTTGCCTGGCTTTGTCCAATTGAAGTTTGAGTAAATCATGAACATCTTCATCAAAATATTCAATGACCTGCTCCCGGGTTTCATTCATACGCTGGTGAATATCTGATTCCAGCTCTTTTTGCAGACAGTTAAACGCTTTTTCGATTTCATTCCGGGTACGGCAACTCTGGTAAATTGCCATAATTCGTTTCTCAAAATCAAGTCCACCTTCAATGGTACCAAGTATTTCATCTGATGCACCAAAAATACCACTAAAGAGATTAAACTTGTCTGTCAGCAGTTCCAGTACTCTGCGATCTGCGGCATTTGTTTCATTGATAAAATTTATGACAACAACATCATGTTTTTGGCCATAACGATGACAACGACCGATGCGTTGTTCAATGCGCTGGGGATTCCAGGGCAGATCGTAATTGATCACCAGTGAACAAAATTGCAGGTTGATTCCTTCGGCGGCAGCTTCTGTGGCAATCATAATCTCTGCCTGATCTTTAAAGGCATCAATAAGAGCTGTACGGCGATCAACCGGGGTGGAGCCGGAAATCTTTTCAGAGTACTCATGCTCTTTCAACCATTTTTGATAAACGGCTGTTGAATGGGGATCTGTATTGGTTCCGTTGAATGTAACCAGCTTGCCTTTGTAACCGTTTGCGTCGAGATATTCCTGCAGGTATTCCTGGGTTCGACGGGATTCCGTAAAGATGATAGCTTTACGGGCCGCACCCATCTGAGCCATTTCAGTGAATCCTGCCTCCAGTGCCTGCACAACTTGGGTGGTCTTTCCGTCCACCTTTATTTCTTTTGCCCAGGCAATATATTGCTCCAGTTCCTCAATTTCCTGATTGAGAAGTTCCAGGTTAATTTCTTCTTCGGGGGTGTCCCGACTGAAATCTTCTGGGATTTCAATATCTTCAAGGTAATCGTCTTCGAGATCTTGGGCGGCAATGATCCTGGAAATAATATCTTCTGGTACAGGTGTTTTGTCCCGTATGGCAATCAACCTCTTATGGATACGTTCCAGAGTGGCAGTGACGGCTCGGGTGGAAGATGCCAGCAGTTTTCTTAAAATGAGGGCAGTAAGATGTCGTTGTGAAGCCGGTAGGGCGTAGGACTCATCACGCATGAGAAAGGTGGAGATACCGTCATATAACCGTTGCTCTTGTTTGCTGGGAGTAAATGGCTGGGTAAGTGTACGCCTTTTGGTGTAACGAATATACTCAAGTACCTGGTGGCGTAAGGTACGCTTCACATAATGAGAGAGTCGTTCCCGGAGTTCCTGCAGGTCGCCGTCCTGGTGAATATACTGCTTACGAAATGCCTTAATATCACCAAAAATATGTTCATCAATAAGGCTGGTCAGTCCGTAAAGCTCTATGATGCTGTTTTGCAGTGGGGTGGCTGTGAGCAAAAGTTTTTGCCTGCCATCAAGGGCACGTCGCAATGTCTGACCGATCCTGTTACTTTTCCGATGGGCATTGCGGAGTTTATGGGCTTCATCAATGGTTACCAGATTCCAGGGAATAGCAACCAGTTGTTCTTCCTGCCGTGCGGCAAAATGAAAGGAAAGTATAATGACTTTATTTTGATCAAATGGATTATAGATGCCTTCCTTTTTCTGCTTGCGAACGGTTGCAGCATCCAGAATAACTGTGGGAAGATTGAATTTCTCAGAAAGTTCTGCTGCCCACTGACGACGAAGTGACGCAGGACAAATGATGATGAGTTTTCGCTTTTTCTCAGCCCAATACTGACAGAGCACAAGGCCAGCTTCAATGGTCTTGCCAAGCCCAACCTCATCTGCAAGGATAACTCCCTTGGAGAGTGGAGAGCGGAGGGCAAAAAGAGCTGCTTCGATCTGGTGTGGATTGAGATCTACGCTGGCATCAAACAAGGAGGTGGAAAGACGATCTATGTTTCCGCCTGTTACTTGCCTGGTGAGCTCATGGGCATAATATTTTGCGTGATAGGATGATAGCATTATTGATTTTTCACGTAAACTACTGTAAATATTCGGCTAGCCCCCCCCCATCTTCGTTCGATCCGGCTTGTTCACATATGAACAAATATAGTTCACAA
>JAOZTO010000266.1 GCA_029942265.1 Desulfocapsa sp. | reverse complement strand
CCAGTAAAATGCATCCACTTTTTATAATGGCCTGCACGTCTCTCTAAAAGAGAATAAGTGATAATTTTTACAGCGTCAAGAATAAACATCCAAACAAAATTATAGCCCCAAATAACAAGGAGTAACGGCCAGGCAAGCTGTGGAATAAAGGAACCGATACCTATACCACAAATCAGCAACGCAACAATCTGTGTTCCGAAGATTGCGCCACATAAAATAATGCTCGGGTATGGTTTGATAAAGAAAAAGCCTTTTGTTCTCGTTACAAACAGCAGTAAGTGACCACCAACAACCAATTGAAGAAACATCATGGTTTGTATATGGTGTGCTTCAAGCATAACACCAAAGAGCGGCGTTTTCACGTGCTCCACCCAATAGATGGCAAACAGCAGAAGTCCAAATGTTTGCACCACACACATTACCCCTAAAACTGAGGAAATCGTTATGACCCGCCCCATTTGCCACTTGACCGGATTCTTATCAACACGCGTATTATCATAAGCAATTGTCATAATAGGGACATCATCGAGGAGTGCGAGCAGAATAATCATAGCTGCTGTCAGCGGTTGAAATGCAACACCACCAACAGTTGGAAAAAGAATCATGGCAAGCACAACAAAAACCATCACATCGATGGTCATCGCTATTCGATAGATAGTATAACTCATCATACGTTCAAAAATTTTCCTAGCAGTTTCGATGGCCTTAATAATGACACTCAAGCCTGGTGCTGTAAGAATAATAGATGCAGCGGCACGAGCTGCATCCGTTGCACCGGAAACTGCAATTCCTGCATCAGCCTGTTTGAGTGCCGGTGCATCATTTACGCCATCACCTGTCATTGCAATGATATGTCCCTGCTCCTGAAGAGATTTAACTATGGCATATTTATGTTCTGGAAAAACTCTGGCAAAGCCATCTGCTTTCTCAATATGTTCTGCCAACTGTTTGGGGACTTTATCTGGATCGACTCCTTCAAACACATCGGCGGCAGCCTGAAGATTTGTTCCTAAACCAAGTTGTCGTGAAATTTCAACACCAATTGCAAGATCATCTCCTGTTACCATTTTCACATCAACACCATGAAGATGCGCCTGAGTAATAGTCTCCATGGAATCATCACGAGGAGGATCATACATTGGAATCACACCAAGAAAATCCCAATTTTCCCCATCTGGAGAACTGGCAACACCTAATGCCCGATACCCATGCTCTGCCAAATCAGTTACACTATCTGTTGCTTTTTTCTTACCAGCGTCATCAAGCGTACTCATGTCGATTATCACCTGGGGTGCGCCCTTGGTGTAATGTATGGTTTTACCTTCTGGTGAACGCATTGAAGATTCGGTACGTTTGCTTACAGGATCAAACGGAGTAAACTCTAGCAGACTGTAACTATCCAGCACTGAGCGATCTTTTATAGCATCAATAATGGCAAGATCTATCACCTCCTTATCTTCTTCTTTACTCGCCAATGCTCCTGCCAAAATACATTCGTCTGCCGACTTTGCCCCAAACAAAATCGGATCGGATAGCGTGAGAATGTTTTTTGTCAAAGTTCCTGTTTTATCGGAACAGAGAATATCAACCCCTGCCATTTCTTCAATGGCCTGAAGGCGTGAAACAATAGCCTTTTCCTTTGACATGGTTAGTGCGCCAAGAGCCATTGTAACCGATAATACCGCAGGCATAGCAACTGGAATAGAGGCAATAGAAAGCACAAGAACAAACTTTGCGATTCCAAGTCCATCAGACCAATGAATACCATCCGGACTGCCCATTAATCGATGAACCATCACCACAACTAAAATTGCACCAAGAAGAACGGAAATAGCGATTAAAAAATTTCCAACACGCATAACAGCCTGTTGAAAGTGAGATATATTTCCAGCACTTGCTACAAGTTTTGCCGTACGACCAAAGAAGGTTTCAGATCCTGTTGACGTGACAACAGCTACCATTTCACCCTGTTTAGCAACTGATCCTGAATAAGCTAGATCACCAATCATTTTGCTAACCGGTAATGACTCACCAGTAAGGGCTGCCTGATCAATACTCACATACTTACCGTCAATAAGTTTGCAATCAGCAGGGATAACATCGCCCAGGCGAAATTTAATAACATCACCTGGTACCAGTTCAGTGGCATCTATTTCAGACCATTTACCATCTCGTTTTACTTTTCCCTTAAGAGCAAGGCCTGCCTTTAAGGCATCTAAGGCACTCGCAGCCTTATGTTCTTCCAAGAATCCGATAAGACCATTGAACACCAGCATAACCATGATGATCACAAAATCTCCGATATCTTTTGCTATGATAGAAAGTATTGCTGCAATTTCAATCATCCATGGAATTGGTCCCCAGAAATATTTCAAAAAATCCATTAAAGGATTTTTGGTCTTTTCAGTAAGGGCATTGGCACCAAAGCTTGCTAAACGTTGCTTTGCCTCCGATGCTGATAATCCTTCTGAGCTTGAAACAAGTGTAGACAACACTTCATCCACTGATAATTTTTCAGCATTTTTGCTTTCCATTTGCGTAACAGCCATCTTTTTTCTCCACCGAATTAATATAGTTTATCAACTTGTATTTTGATCGTATCAAAAAATACGAGCCGGAACAAGGGACATTTAGTATTTTTGATAATAATTGTGTAAACAAAAAAACGATAGATATGCGATGGTATTTGCTATCCCGATTGACATGTGATAGCTTACTTTTTACTGATCAAATGTTCCCATGAAATATAGCAATTCCCATCATAGATCCCATAAAACAATCTGCCCAACACTTGAAAATGACCAGAAAACTACGACAATTACTTCTTTTTCTGCAACGTGAAAATGTAATAAATTTACTCACTGTTATTCTGGTAATTGTTTTAAGCAGTGGTGCCTTGATCGCACTACTTGAACCAGATCTTTCCTTTATCAGTGGCGTCTGGTGGAGTATTGTCACTCTGACAACGGTAGGTTATGGTGATATCTCACCAAGTACTGCCGGGGGACGCATTCTCGCTGTATTGATCATGTTTTTTGGCATTGGACTGCTCGGTATGCTCAGTGCAAGCCTTGCTACTCTGTTTATACGTAAACGAATGAAGGAGGATATGGGTATGCTCGCATCACCTGTCGATAATCATATTATTATCTGTGAATGGAATCATCGAAGCAAAGCTATTATAAAAGAATTACGAGCTGATCTACAAACACGTGATATTCCGTTGGTTCTTATTGCCGACATTGAAGAAAAACCAATTGACGACACCAACCTGTTTTTTGTAAGAGGAACTGTAACCGAAGAAACCTTGGATAAAGCTCAGCTATCCAAGGCCAAAACCGTTGTAGTGCTAGGCGATGATGCTGTGGAAACAACAGCACGGGATGCTAAAGTTGTCCTTTCCACTCTCACCATAGAGAGTATGAATCCTGCTGTGTACACCGTTGTAGAGCTTGTAGACAAAGCAAATGAACAACACTGCCTGCGTGCCAATGCTGACGAAATCATTATAGGGAGCGAACTGAGTAGTCATCTGATCGCAAGTGCAGCCAGTGATCATGGTATCAGTAAAGTGGTTTCAGAGCTTCTTAGTAGTCGTTACGGAAACGAATTTTACTCCATGGCAGTACCGAAAGATATGCTTGGCAAGAAGTTTATTGATGTGTTTATTGCAATGAAAACACAATCTAACGCAACAGTCCTTGGTGTTCAAAACATACGCACTAGAGAATTTATTTCTAATCCAGATGTCAATTATCTCGTATCTCAGGAAGATAAACTGTTGGTAATTTCAAAGGATAGGAAATAATTTTCAAGTATGCCTCGGACAATAAGTGTTTCCGTTCAAAATCGAAATGTGGAAAACTATTCGCCCCAGGCGGATAATATATATTCCGAGATAATTTTTCTCTCGCAACGAAGATTTGACACAAAAGGCAATTATTCAAGGTAGCTGATCCCTGTATTTTTTTATTAGCTATTCGTTCGATCTATGTCATAATTGTTTCCATCCCACCTAAAAATTTGTTTGAATTTTATAAAAAATTCAGATCCCATCAGCAACAAACTGAAGAAAAACATCAGATCCAAACTGCCCACAAGGTAAAGCTTACCATGAAGACCCATTGTTATTACATCAGTAATCTCAAGGTAAACACAGATCCATTGAATGAGCCTGTTGATTTAATGCCTTTTATCCCGATCTCTTCGTCAAATGAAAAATTTTATCCTCGGAATATCAACTATATGCC
>JAOZTO010000265.1 GCA_029942265.1 Desulfocapsa sp. | reverse complement strand
GATCAGTTCTACTTCAATACTGCGTTGTACTGATGAATCAACTCGGCCGACTTCAAAATAGTCGTAACTTGCCTGGAGAGAACCTAGGTCGGTACCGTCTCCGTCAAAGGACGCAACAAGATCGTTCGTTGTGTGATTATGCTTAAAATATTGCGTAACCGGTATGTTGTCCCGTAGATATTCAATCGGTAAAATAGTGCCGGTTACAATCTCGATGTTATCACTGGAGGTATTCATACCACCACTTTACAAGAAATTAGTACTATTTCAAGACATTAAAAACTATTACCACAGTTGTACGCTTACCTGGAGACACCTAACAACAAAAGTCGATAGCACTTTTGCAAGTACTATCGACTTTATATTCTCCATACATTCGTATAGTTACAGGTTGTCCTGTGCCAAGGAGAGACCAAGATCAAAGGCCTTGGTATTCAACTCAAGAAAGTTCTTCGGAACCCTGTCAGCCACAGCTTTAATCAGGGCACCAGGGCGAAGCAGTTCCGTGGAACCAATCAGCGCACCAAGAACACATATATTAAAAACAATTGGCTTACCTATTTGTTCCATAACAGTATCATACATGGGAAGTTCCGTCTGTCTGGCATCAACATTTCTAGTAGTTTTCACATACCTACTATCGGTGAGCAATGTCCCCCCCGGTCTAATAATAGGCGAGTACAAATTATACGCTTCCTGAGTAAGACACACCAGAACATTGGGTTGTATGACTCCAGGAAAATGGATATCATTGTTGGAGATGATAATATCACTTCGAGTAGCTCCACCTCGGGCGGCTGCACCATAGCTTTGCGACTGAACAGCATTTTTACCTGCATAAATAACTGCCGCTTCGGCCAAAATAATAGCAGCAGTGATCACTCCCTGCCCACCAGATCCTGAAAATACAATTCGGACACGCTTCATTACATTTTCTCCTTGCTTGCAACAGCAATTATCTTTTCATACTCCGCACAATATTCTGGTGTATCTACATCAACAAAGATACCCCTTGGAGTAAGGTCTGGGTTCTTCTCAAGAGCCTTGGAACCGATCCTAGCAGTATTCTTTTTATGGAATTCAAGCATGGAAGCGGCATCCCCTTCCTTGTTTTTTCGGCCATAATGCGTCGGACACTGTGAAAGAATTTCGACAACTGAAAAGCCCTTGTGCTGAATTGCCTTTTTAAGGATGTCGGTGGATTCCTGTGCATGATAAGCCGTCGAACGGGCAACAAAAGAAGCACCTGCAGCAATGGCAAGCTTAACCGTATCGAAGCTATTATCGATAGTCTTATATGGCGCAGTGGTTGCATTTACACCAGGACCTGAAAGTGGAGAAAATTGCCCACCTGTCATTCCGTAGATGCGGTTATTCATAACAATTGCTGTGATATCAATATTTCTTCTTGCGGCATGAATAAAATGATTACCACCAATTGCCAGAGCATCACCATCACCCATGGGCACAATAACATTCAGATGTGGTCTTGAAAGTTTCACCCCCGTTGCACACGGTAGAGCACGACCATGCATGGTGTGCAGTGAATGAAAATCAACATAGCCTGAAATCCTTGCAGAACAACCAATTCCGGAAGTTATAACCAAGTCATTCTTTTCAATCTCAAGCTCCTCAATTGCACGTAACAGGGAATTAAGAATAGTACCATGTCCACAACCGGGACACCACATATGAGGAAAATACCTCTGTCGCAAATAATCTTGAATAGCCATATTATACTCCCCTCCCCTGGATTACCCGAAGAAGTTTCTTTATATCTGAAGGTGTGATAAGTTTTCCATCAATACGATTGGCAAGAAAAACACGATCCGGTTTCTCTACAGCTGCCTTCACCTGAGCAAGAACCTGTCCCATATTCATCTCAACAACTAAAACAGCCTTGGCATTTGAACATTTTTCCCTAACGAGTTCCGTTGGAAAAGGCCAAAGTGATTGTAGCTCCAGCACACCTATTTTCTCACCTCTGTTTCTTCTACTCTTTGCCAGATGTATTGCCGATCGTGCAGAAGAACCGTAAGAAACCAGGATATACTCGGCATCATCAAGACAATGTTCCTTGTATCTGGTAATCGCCTGGACGTTGTTTTCAATTTTATCAACCAGATGTCTGAGCAGCTCATTAATAACTTTTGGGTTATTTGAAGGAAACCCCCACATATCATGGAACAGGCCTGTTACGTTAAACCTGTGTTCTCCGCCAAAATCGGACATGGGAAGACGCCCATCTTCTCTTGGAAGATACGGGTGATAATCAACATCCCTGCCAAGGGCAGTTCGTAGACGATCTACTATTTCAAGTTCTCCCTCCTCAGGAACAATCAATTTTTCACGCATATGCCCAACGGCTTCATCGAGCAGGAGGATAACTGGCGTTCTATATGTTTCTGCCAGATTAAACGCATCAACAGTCATAGCAAATACGTCCTGATGATTTGATGCTGTCAGAGCAATAATACTGTGATCACCATGGGTTCCCCAACGTGCCTGATTAACGTCTCCCTGGCTCACATGAGTCGGATTCCCTGTGGATGGGCCGCCACGCTGTACATTGGCGATTACACACGGAATCTCAGTCATACAAGCATAACCGATGGCTTCCTGTTTAAGGGAAAAACCGGGACCACTTGTGGCAGTCATCGATTTTCGTCCTGTAAGGGATGCACCGATAATTGCACACATGGAGGCGATTTCATCCTCCATCTGGATAAATTTTCCACCTCGTTCCGGAAGTCTTCTTGCAAGATGCTCCATAATTTCCGTAGATGGCGTAATCGGATAGCCTGCAAAGAAATCAATGCCTGCATATAGTGCCCCTTCTACACATGCTTCGTTACCCTGAATGAATTTTATCTTATTTTTCATTATCCTCACCCTGGTCTATTAATACTGTAATTGCAAGATCCGGACAGCGCAGTTCACACATCTTGCAACAGATACAATCCTCCGGTCTCACTGCCACTGACTTCTCATTGGCATCAATTTCCAAAACTTTTGTGGGGCAAAAATGGACACAGATTCCACACCCTTTGCACCAGCTCCTGTCTATTACAATTTCCTTAAGTTTCTGCCTAGCCATATAATCCTCTTAAATATTGATGGCGTCGCAAAAACTCTCCATCTGCTTCGTTGCTGCAAATCCCCTATCATTTCGACGTACTTTAGTACGCCGAAATGATAGGAAATTTACGCGCCTCGCATATGAAGTTTTTTACTTAGCCATCTAAAGTTTGACCTGTTTACGAACTTGTCAAATATTGATTATTTCTAACCAAATATAAAAAGTTTGGAGAGTTGTCACACTACATGGCAACTCCGACTTACAAATGGTTGACATTACGACTTCTATCTTTCTTTAAAGACTTTTGTTGCTACGTTTCATCCTTCCTCTTTTATAGTATGTCTATTTTCTGTCAAGTAATAAATAACAATTGTGTTGTATTTTCACTATTAGCGATTATTTCGACTGTAGCCACAAACCATAAAGAGTAGTTGCATTATTTAAGGATTTCGTATAATAAGAAAAAAACTTACCCAATACTTCCAGAAGAGTTTCCTATGTCACCAGAAAATGCCATATCGTTTCTACTGATTATTTTTGTTTTTGCAATCACCCCAGGACCTGGTGTTTTTGCCATCCTGGCGAGATCACTTAGCTCAGGAGTCAAAGCCAGTATCAGCCTTGCAATGGGTATGGCCATAAGTGATGTTGCATATCTGATTCTTGCCTGCTTTGGCCTTGCAGTTATTGCTGAACAGTGGGCTGGACTATTCCTGGTTATCCGTTACGTTGGTGCGGCCTATCTATTTTACCTTGGATGGAAGATGTGGACTGCCCCCACCGAAACATCACTTGCAAATGAAACAGATGGTGCCACATCATCAACTATTAAAGGGCTGTTGCAAGGTTTTTTAATTTCTGCGTCTAACCCCAAAGTGATTTTCTTTTATATCGCTTTTCTGCCTACTATTATGGATCTTAATAGCCTGACAGCTTACGATATGATTTTAGCATCAAGCATTACTTTCACAGGTATTATGATGGGTCTTATATTAATAGCAGTTGGTGCCTCATCAGCCAGACGTTTTTTCACTGCAACAAAGGCGGTAAAAGGCCTCAATCGAACATCTGGTGGAATCATGATTGGCGCTGGATCTTACTTGGCTCTTCACGGATAAAATGTAAATATTCGGCTAGTACCCCATCTTCGTTCGATCCGGCTTGTTCACATATGA
>JAOZTO010000264.1 GCA_029942265.1 Desulfocapsa sp. | reverse complement strand
CATGTATTATCGTGCACTTCGAGATCACACATGGCGGCGTCCCTGAAGCATTTATTATTTTAAAAGTAAATTAAATTAAATTAAATTGGAGGAAGAAAAATGAGTATTATTGGAGATGTAATTATTTATATTATTATGCTGTGTGCTGTCATAGGTGCTTTTGCATATATAATTGATGAAGAGAGTAATCTTGGACAAGAATTTATTGAAGGTCTTCACAGTATTGGACCAATTTTTATTCCTGTTGCGGGAATTATGGCTGCTATTCCCTACTTATCATCATTTGTAAAATTAATTTTTGGACCGATGTTTAGCGCAGTGGGAGCTGATCCTGCAATTGCGGCCACTACTTTTATAGCAGTGGATATGGGTGGCTATCAGTTGGCTGAAGTATTGGCTCAATCCAAAGAAGGGTGGCTGATGGCTATGGTTGTTGGCTATATGTCTGGTGCTACAATTGTATTTTCCATTCCAGTGGGACTTACTATGCTTGCCAAAAAAGATCATAAATATATGGCACTCGGAATTATGGCAGGGTTATTGAGTATCCCCATTGGCGTGTTTACCACCTGTTCTATAATGTCTATTTTTGATTTATCAGTACGAGGAATGATTTCAGCCAATGCTGAGTCAACCTATGTTGTGATGCTTTCTTTTTCAGCGATTTTTATGAATTTACTGCCGTTGACAGTTTTCTGTATATTGCTGGCAATTGGACTTAAAGTCATGCCTAATAAGATGATTAAGGGTTTCCTGATTTTTGGCAGAACCATGAGCATCAGTTTAACACTAATCCTCGTTTTTTCTGTAGTGGAATATTTTACAGGTATGTTCACCAAGACATTTGGTTCCTGGGGATTCGATCCAATTATTGCAGATGAAGCTGACCAATTCAGAGCATTGGAAATTGCTGGATATATCGGAATCATGCTTTGTGGTGCTTTTCCAATGGTTTATCTGATTAAAAAGTATCTTGCCAAGCCAATGGAAGTTGTTGGTACAAAAATCGGCCTTGAAAGCACTGGCGCCGCAGGGATTCTTGCAGCATCAGCCAATATCCTTGCTATGTTCAGATTGATTGGAGACATGAGGCCAAAAGACAAAGTGTTGTGCATTGCATTTTCTGTATGCGCAGCCTTTATGTTTGGTGATCATCTTGCCTTTACTGCAAACTTTCAACCGAATATGATCTTACCAGTATTGACAGGAAAATTAGTTGGAGGTATTTCAGGGTTTATACTTGCTTATATCCTTTCTGTTCCTGCCGCACAAGCTTTGGAAGCTAAGCTGGCAGAAGAAACAGCCTAAGGATACTTTCTTTAGGATTTGTTAGTGTGCTTTAGGTTTTTCCTGAAGCACACTGTTTTTTTTAACCTATTTTTCCATATAAGGCGTTGCTACTTCAATCACGTTCAACCTTTGCTATACGTGTTTTAAATGAAGTATAGTACTTCTCAATACCCATTTTTTGGGCTTCCCGATGTTCAGCATTCTCTTTCCATTTTTTGATGGATTCAAGATCAGACCAATAAGAAACAGTTATGCCAATTTGTTCTCTTGCTGATTCAACACCGAGAAACCCTGGCTGTTTTCGTGCTAACTCAAGCATTCTTTCTGCCATTTGGCCATATTCATTGTCATCATTTGAACGATGTGATGTGAAAATTACTGCATAGTAAGGTGGATTTGGCGTATTTGCTATTAGTGTCATTAATATCTCCTTATCAGTCTATATTTACAATTCAGTGGTCTGGGCTGTTTTGATCCCAACCCGAATATTTACACATAGGCGTTATTTCTTGGGAAGATCTGCGAAGATTTACTTGTTCTCTGAAATAATACTGTTTATCCTGTATGATGTCTAGAAACATAGACAATTATTCTCCCCCCAGAAAAACGAGGAAACAATGACCAGAAAGAAAAATATCATAATAGCCGTTCTTGCGCTGGTAATTTATTTACTTGCCCAGCAGGGAGAAAAACAATTTGGAAGTTCCTCCCCTGTTCCCGGGGTTGATACAACGCTGCAGACCGCTTTTGCCAACAAACAAAATGATCTCCAGGTTCAGGGGGAAGGTGTTGTTAAAAAAGTGCTTCGTGATGATTTGAAAGGATCAAAACATCAAAAATTTATCTTGCAGACAAGTCCAGACCAGACAGTACTTGTGGCGCATAATATTGATATTTCAAAAAGACTCCCCGGTCTACGAGAAGGCGATACTGTAAAATTTTATGGAGAGTATGAGTGGACACAACAGGGTGGAGTGATTCACTGGACGCACCATGACCCAAGTGGTCGTCATATAAACGGATGGATGGAATATAATGGCCAAAGATATCAGTAATATATTTCAAAGAAGAATTCTCAGAAGTCTTGGCTTTTCTCTAAAAGGAATACAGGCAACGTTCAAGGAGGAAGAGGCGTTTCGGGTGGAAGTTATTCTGGCGTTTTTTCTTGTTCCCATCGGGCTGTTTTGGGGCGAAACAGAGATAGAGAAAATTCTTCTTGCCGGGAGTGTCTTGCTTGTTCTGCTTGTTGAAATTGTGAATTCAGCCATTGAAAGTATAATTGACAGATTTGGCGGTGAACAGCACGAACTTTCAGGCAGGGCTAAAGATCAGGGTTCTGCTGCTGTGCTACTTGCTCTGTTTTTTGTGGTGCTGGTGTGGGGAGTGTTACTTTTTCCAAAAAAGGATACGGAATTAGCACCTGTAACTGCGTCTGGTCATCACCTTACTATATTGGGCACAGCGGATCTTCAGGGAAAACTGGAACCGGTCAAAAGTTCAATTGATTTGGAGGGAAACGGAAAAAATATTGATGTTGTGGGTGGTATCAGTCGCATCGCATCTCTTATAAAATCAATTAGTAGTGAGAAGGATCGATCTGTCATCATGGTATCAGCTGGTGATGATTTAATGGGTCGATACTTCAGTAACTTTCATGGACATGCCATTACAGGTCTTCTGGCAGAATCCGGTTATGATGTATTCGCACTGGGTAACCATGAATTTGATTTTGGTCCCGATGTGCTTAGAAAGGCGCTCTCCAACACCACTCTTAATACCCTCTGTTCCGATCTGGATGTGGAAGGAACTGCAATCGCTTCCGAATGTTCGAAATCATATATTAAAGAATATGACGGTGTGCGCGTCGGATTATTCTCTCTTATGACCCCTGAATTTCCTTATGTGAGTGATGGCGGAACTGTTTCGTTAAGAGGATCGGCTACTGAGATTGCAAAAGAGATGGTTCAATCTCTTAAACAGCAAAATGTTGATCTTATAGTAGCTGTGACCCATATAGGAATTGACCTGGATCGAAAGCTTGCAGCAGATGTGGACGGAATAGATATTGTTTTTGGCGGTCATTCCCATGAATACTTACGAGAAATGGAGATAATAAATGAGACTCTGATCGTAAATGGAGGTGAAAAAGGAACAGCGCTGGTTCGTATTGATGTACTGCTTGATAAAGATAAAAAACTTGTTGTTGATTCTACAAAATATACACTTCTTCCTGTACTTGAATCCATCCCGGAAGATTCGGCTACGGCCCAAAAGCTTAAAAATTTTACTGATCAGTTTCCAGCGACCATTGTGTTGGGCAGCACCGATAGAGAGTGGCGATTACACAAGGAGAATCTCCGTATGCAGGAATCCGCTGTTGCTGATATGCTCAACGATCTCATCCTTGAGAAATTTGAAGTTGATCTGGTATTAAATAACAGCGGTGCCTTGCGGGGAAATAGATCATATCCGGCAGGGCCTGTAACAGATACAATGCTGCATGAGATCGATGAGTTTGAGAATGTAATCTATCTCGTAAAGATGAAGGGACAATATATTCGTGAGATTTTTGAACATTCTGCAGCGTTACAAGGCCATGGCGGTTTTCTGCAAATTGCCGGTGCCAGAATCGAAATAGATAGCTCAAAAACTCCACAGGAAGTCACCAAAAATAATGGGAAATGGCAGCTAACAACTCCTGGAGAGCAAGTGCAGTCCATTAAGATTAAGAAAGATGATGGAACTTACGAGCCGCTGAATCCTGAAAAAATGTATTCTGTAGCCACCAATACTTTTCTTGCAGAGCATGAAGGGGATCAATATTTCTGGTTCAAAAAGTATGGAAAGGACAAGAAAGACACATACACCACACTGTATTCGATACTGGCTATGGAAATTAATCGGACTAAAGTTCTTAATCCGCCTCTTGTGGATGGTAGGATTCGTTTTTTAGTAAAGGGCGCCTTGAATAATTAGGAACGGGAATTAA
>JAOZTO010000263.1 GCA_029942265.1 Desulfocapsa sp. | reverse complement strand
GTGTAGGTACTCGTACCATTTTAAATCTCCTGATAATACTTGATTAGTGATAGTCTACTATCTCAACTTTTACTTGACCACTTCAATAATAGTCTGCAGTAGTTTTCCGTTTTGTGGTGCTTGGGCTCGAACATGATTATTAAAAAAGACAATCCCCTGCTTAGCTTGAGCACGAAGTCCTTGCAGATGTTGCAGATTCCATTCTTCAAGTTCTTCCTTTGAATACGAATAATCAAATTTTTTCTGCATATTTCCAGATTGCCATCCTTGGGTATTGCGGCCATGGAAACGAACAAAAAATAGATCTGGATTAGTAACCAAATCCAGACAGGGAAAAAGCGCAGGCATGGAAGGAGCATCCACAGTAACAAGAGTTACCCGTCGTTCTTCAAGCTCTGCAAACACAGAATCACGCGCCCAGGATATATGACGAAATTCAACAGCTAATGGGAATCCATGCAAGGCATCCAGTAGATGTGCCAGGTAGTAGCGATTTTTGATACTTCGATGAAAATCAGATGGTAACTGAACCAAGATGGCGATCAACTGCTTTTCCAGAGGTTTAATTCCTTCCCGATAGAGTTGTAGCTCCTGCTTCCAATCCTCATTCCGTTCGTGGGTGAGTGTTCTTGTAAGTTTTGCGGCAAAAAGAAAATCCTTGGGTGCCTTGGCAATCATGCGGCTAATCGCCTCTGCACGAACCATCTGATACCAGGTGTAATTAAGCTCAACTATTGGAAAAACATCTGCGTAAAGTGCCAGCATTCCAGGCGTTCGTGTTTCTTTGGGATAGAAACCACTATCCACCCATTCTGCATATGAATAGCCGCTGGTTCCTATCAGGACTGGAGATAATGTATCATTTACCATAACTTCTAATCACGCCCGTTACTTTCCCCTGTACCAAAATTTCAGAAAATGGATAGCAAACAGCCTGAAACTTTTTATTTTCAGGCCGCAGTTCAATATGATCACTGCCCAGAAAAAAACGTTTCACCGTCGCCTCCTTGTACATGTACTTTTGGTCAGAATACCGCAACAAACGGTAAGGTCAATGTACATTTTATGGTTTATCAATGCATTGACAGGTATGATGGATTCGTGAAAACTCTTCATCTTCTTCGTTTTTACACACTTCGAAACAATCAAATCAAAGGGTCTATAATTTTTACATCGTATAGTTTTGCTTTGCTATCGTTAGTGACAAATGATAATTCCATGATTTTGGCTTGAGCTATTAGCATTCTATCAAACGGGTCCTTGTGATGCAGTGGCAACCTCCCTGCAATTTCTCCATGATACATGCTAATTGACAGCTTGGTAAAACCTTCATCTTCAACGATAGAATCTATATCGTCGGGAGCCTCGAGTTTTCCAGTTGATTTTTTTATTGATATTTCCCAGCTGGTTGCAGCGCTAACAAACACCTCATTCCGAGGATCAGCAATGAGTTTTCTGATTTTTTTACCAAGAATAGGCGCATCCGCTAGCCACCAAAGTAAAACATGGGTATCCAGTAATAATCGTTGCACTACTCTTCCCCATAAAATGAATCGATAATATCAGCAGATGTTTCCATAATATCATCAGTCATATGTATTTTTCCTTTAAAGCGTCCAGGTCTTCGTGTTTTTTGTTTTTCTTTGTGGGGTAACAAATCAAGATATGGCTCCCCAGCTCGGGCGATTACAATTCGCTCGCCTGCCCACGCCTTTTTACCAAGAGCTGATAACTGCGATTTTGCCTCGTGCATATTTACTTGCATAGTAGTTTTCCTGTTGATTTAGTTGTAACTATTCAGCCCCCAAACCAAGAAAACCCGGCATTTATTGTAAAAGCAACAAAGTAAATATTCGGGTTAGGTTCAAAACAGCCCAGACCACTGAATTGTAAATGTTTGGATAGTGCCCGATATTTGGCATAACACTGAATAGTTACATTCAGTTTAGTTTAGCTTAGCTTATCTTAGCTAAATTTTAAGGCAGATAGTATGCATTGTCAACAAAAGAAGTGTTATTACTTACACTTTACCTTTAACTTGCCAGCAGGAAGGAATTAAAAGTTGCTGAATAGCTACCAAAAAATATGGATCAATCAGGTAAAGCTTGACGAATCTCCAAAATTTCATCAAGTTTATCAAAAAACACATCGAGTAGATTAGGATCGAAATGCCTACCAGAGCTCTCCTTCATAACTGCAAGTGCCTTTTCCAACGGCCAGGCTTCTTTATAAGGCCGAACTGATAGCAAAGCATCAAAAACATCGCTGATAGCGGCAATTCGTGCAGCAATGGGGATTGCCTCCCCTTTCAAGCCCTGCGGATAACCACTTCCATCCCATTTTTCGTGATGTCCTTCTGCTATCACACCTGCCATCCAAAGAATATCGGCAGGATAATCACCGATAATAGTGGATCCTATCTCCACATGGCTCTTCATGACCGCCCATTCTTCATCATCAAGTTTACCAGCTTTGAGTAGTACTCTGTCGGGAACACCAATTTTCCCAACATCATGCATTGTGCTTGAGTGCAGAATTAATTCACACATCTTCTCGTCTAGTCCGGCACCTCGGGCGATAACTTCGGAAATACGACTCATTCGCACAACATGCGCACCTGTCTCATTATCACGAAACTCACCCGCCATTCCCAGACGCTTAACGACTTCAAGTTGAACTGAACGAATTTCTTCAGTTCGTTTGGCAACTTCACGTTCAAGCAGATCCCCGCGAACTATCTGCCGCTTATAGAAATATCGGGTCTCCAGCTGATTTTGAATACGAAGCAGTGCTTCCCAATGTTGAAATGGTTTTGTTAGAAAATCCTTTGCGCCAAGCGCCAATGCCTGCTGCCGTGTCTGCTGGTCAAGCTGAGCTGTAAGCACCAAAATAGGAAGGTAATGATCGGCAGGAAAGTGTTTGGACAACACTTCCATCACCTCAAGGCCAGACATATGCGGCATACGAATATCAAGCAGGATCAGGTCAAACTCCTCTTCCTGGCAAAGGGGTAGAACCGTCCGTGGGTCAGTTGTTGAGGTAAATTCATCGTAGCCTGCATTTTCAAGAATATCTTCTAAAAGAGCTACGTTGGCCGTGTTATCATCAACAATCAGAATGTTTGATTGTTTAATTTCTTCTGCCATTGTTCCTGTTAATTCTGCAACCACTTTTCAATCTCCAGCCGTATTTTTTCAATTTCAATAGGTTTTGTCAGATACGAAACAAAACCTAGCTCCAGACAGTTCTTAATTGTACCTGGTAAGGCATCTGCACTAATAGCAATAACCGGTATTTTTTCTGTTTTGGGACTTTTCTGCAATTCCATAAATGCTTCCTGCCCCGTCATTCCAGGAAGATGCAAATCCATACAGATAATATCAGGCTGTAACATGACAGCTGCCTTGACACCCTTTACTGCGTTCTTCCGCACAACAAGAGAGATCTCTGGCCACTGTTCCACAATATCACGCATTAGTTGGATATTTTCAGGATTGTCTTCTATATATAAAATTGTTGCTTTTTTCTCAAAATTCATCACTTCTGCTCCCAACGCACCATCACTTGGTAAAGAACGGGATTCTGCAGTCGCTGTGGCTATTGGCAATCTTATAGTGAAAACACTTCCAACACCAATTTCACTCGTCACCTCCAAACTTCCGTGCATCAATTCCACAAGCTGCTTGCTGATGGTCATTCCAATTCCAGTGCCCTCTATTTCCGATTCGTCATGATCCAGTCGAGTAAAAGGGACAAACAGATCTTTCATTTTTTCTTCTGATATCCCAAAACCAGTGTCTGTTACGCTAATACACGCCATTTCATTCTCAACTTTACCAGTAAGAATAACTGATCCACCTTCACTGTTATATTTAATACCATTAGACAATAAATTCAGTAAAATCTGTTTGAATCTGGTGAGATCAGCCTGTATACGAGGAACATTCTGCATGCTTGTATCTACGGTCAAAATGATATTGGATTTACTGGCAAGAGAGGTTGTTAAAGATACGCAATCGGCAACCGTTTCTGCCACTACAACCGGTTCCAACGACATGGTTATATGTCCTGATTCAATTCGAGACAGATCGAGGATTTCATTAATAAGTTCCAGTAAATGAAGCCCTGCGGTATGGATTTGCCCTACCTGCCGTGCCTGACGCTCATCCAATGGATTGTTTTCATTCTTCACAAGAAGTAGTTGTGAAAATCCATTAATGGCATTCAACGGAGTGCGCAGTTCGTGACTCATACGCGACAGAAATTCTGATTTAGCACTATTT
>JAOZTO010000262.1 GCA_029942265.1 Desulfocapsa sp. | reverse complement strand
ATTCTGTGGTTTAGCCTGTTTTGAACCCAACCCGAATATTTACCCACAACTCAGACTAAACTTTTAGCATTCCCTGAATGGTTACAAAAAAAAGTTTGCTTAAATAAAAAAATCAGACTATACAAGCAACTGTTACGAAAAATAACTGTACAACGCCGTGCGGTTAACAGGAGTTTTCTGTAGCAGCAAACGATGGAGCTTGCTGGAAAAGATTCGATGAATCTTGTCCAGTGAGCTTTTTTTTTGCTCTTTTTTTCTTCTCGTTGGGAAGTTAAAACAGAAAGTTAACACAAACAAAAGACTACAAGGAGTACGTAGCAATGTCCAAAGAACACGAAAATTATTTTGAGCAAAGGGAACTAAAAAAGGGGGCTGCCGGATGGGTGTTACTCTCATTTCTTGGGGTTGCATATGTTATCTCCGGTGATTTTGCCGGATGGAACTTTGGTATTGCCAAGGCAGGATGGGGTGGATTGGTTATCGCAACCATACTGATGGCCATTATGTACACCACCATGGTATTATCTGAAGCTGAATTAGCAACCATTATCCCTTCTGCCGGTGGCGGTTATGGTTTTGCCAGACGAGCGTTTGGCCCATTGGGTGGATATATGACAGGAATCGGAATCCTGTTTGAGTACTGTGTTGCTCCCGCTGCGATTGCAGTGTTTATCAGTGGCTACTGCGGCTCACTATTCGGAGCTGAAGGCTCTATTATCAGTTATGTACCTGCTGCAATACAGCCCATCGTTATGATACTCCTTGGAGGCACATGGGCAACAAAGCTTCTCTTCTATCTTGTCTTTGTAGGTGTCCATCTTTACGGAGTTGGTGAAGCACTTACCCTCTGTATGATCATTACTGTTATTGCAATCATTGCACTTATCGCATTTATTGCAGCCATGGTTCCTCATTATAATCCAGCAAATCTGTTTGATATTGAACCTGATGTTGCCATAAAAGGTGCGACAACCTTCCTTCCCCATGGATGGATGGGAGTGTGGGCTGCTCTGCCATTTGGTATGTGGTTCTTTCTTGGCGTAGAGGGTATCCCTCTTGCTGCTGAAGAATGTGAAAACCCTTCCAAGGACATTCCTAAAGCAATCATCACTGCCATGACTGCGTTATTGATTATGGCTGCTTTAATCCTGATATTTGGCCCTGCTGGTTCTTCAGCACATTATATCCAGGATCTTGCTGATCCTCTTATTGGTGCAATTCAGTCACCTAATGCTTATGGCGAGCCTACTTTTGTCAGTCGACTCATCAACATCGTTGGACTTACAGGACTTGTTGCCAGTTTCTTCTCCTTAATCTACGGTGCTTCACGCCAGTTTTTTGCCCTTTCAAGAGCTGGTTACCTCCCCAGAATTTTGTCTCTTACCGGTAAACGAAAGACCCCATGGATTGCCTTGGTTATAATCGGTACCACCGGATATATATTATCCCTTGTTGTAGATGGTGACAGTCTGCTCGTTGTTGCTGTTTTTGGAGCAAGTATATCCTATGTCCTGATGACTGCTTCACATTTCGTATTGCGTATCAAAGAGCCTGATACTCCTCGTCCCTACAGAACTCCAGGTGGAAAAATCACCTCCGGTATCAGTATCTTTCTTGGTTGTTTCGCATTTGTTGCCTGTTTTCTTGCCAATGCACAAGTAACCATTTATGCTGCCATTATTTATGGTATATTCATCCTTTACTATCAGTTCTATAGCCGCCACCACCTCGTGGCAAAAGCTCCTGAAGAGGAATTTGCAGCTATAGCGAAGGCAGAACAAAGCTTGGATGCCTAAAGAAAATAGAGTTCGGGTGGCCTTCCCATCCGAACTCTATTTTAAGGATACCTTGAAAAGTTGCTTTTTTCCGTAGCACTTAGACAAGACAAAGATGCAAGAAGAAAAAAAACGAGTTATACAAGAATACGTCCCGGGAAAACAATTAACCCTTGCCCACGTTATTGCCAATCCCCGAAAATCTGTCTGCGAACACTTAGGACTAGGGGACGAGTGTGATGCCATTGGTATTCTAACAATCACCCCTGGCGAAGCTGTCATTATTGCCGCAGATACTGCGACAAAAGCAGCTGACGTCGCAATAGGGTTTCTCGACAGATTTGGCGGTTCTCTTGTTATTACGGGTGATATTTCGAGTGTAGAATCAGCAATCAGGGATGTTTCCAATATGCTGGAATCAACTTTGAAATTTGCTGTTGTACCACTGACTAAATCATAACAACCAGCCTGAGACAGGCTCTTCAAACAAGGAAAACAGGTATGGAAAATAGGATTGTAATCGCAGATGATGAGCCTATAACCAGACTGGATATTCGCGAAATTCTGGAAGAATCCGGATACACTGTCGTCGGTGAGGCATCCGATGGGTTTGATGCAATAGAAATATGCCGAAGCCAGAAACCGGATCTTGTCCTGCTTGATATTAAAATGCCTCTTTTAGATGGTCTTAAAGCAGCTCGGACCATATACGAAGAAAACCTGGCATCGGGTATTCTTATGATTACTGCCTATAGCGGCAAAGACTGTATTGAGCGTGCAACAGATGCGGGCGTTCTTGGTTACATAGTCAAACCAATTAGAGAAGAATCTCTGCTTCCCATGGTAGCAATTGCCATCAATAAGGGACGGGAAATAATCAAGACCCAGCAGGAAATGAAAAAGACTCAACAGCGTCTTGATGACAGAATTATTATTGAAAAAGCCAAAGGGGTTCTGATGAAAGAAAAACAGATCTCAGAAGACGAAGCCTTTGAGTTTATACGAAAAATTGGCATGGATAAACGTCGTTCCATGAGAGATATTGCCAATATCATCTTACGCAACTAAGACATGGGCTTAACGATGATAAATACTATTTGCACTGAACATACTGACCTCTCTGCCACTGATATTGAGCAGATACACACGGTCGCAGGAAACCTCCCCATGATTGCCGATCTTATGGGAGCTGACATCTTTATCGATTGCCCTACCCGTAATCCGGATGTGGCAATTGTTGTGGCACAGGCACGACCATCCAACAGTAAGTCGCTGTACAAAGGCTCTGTGGTTGCGGCATATGCCTATCGCGCCAATGAACCGGCAGCATTGCGTACACTCGATGTAGGTATGCCAACCAAGGATATGCTGGCCACAACCCAGGAAAACCAGAATGTTCGCCAGAATGTATCTGCAATAAAAAATGCCGCAGGCAAAGTCATCGGTTGCCTCATTGCAGAAACTGACATTAGTGCTGATATCAAAGTCAAAAAAAGCCTGTCCATACTCTCAGACACGACAGAACAGCTAACGGAAGCATTACTCTACAGCAAACCTAAAGACCAGGGAATTCCTTACCACGTTACAGATGGTATTGTTATTTTCGACCGCAAAGGTATTGTAATTTTTGCAAATCCCTCCGCTAGAGACATATACAAAAAAATTGGTTACTCGAACATCATAGAAGGACTTAACTTTGCTAATTTAGCCCTTGAAGAGATTGAATTCATGGATATTCTGGATAGCGACTGCATTAACTCACCAGAAATAAAATTTGCAAACCTTGTCCTGAATGTCACATATCTTGTCATCAAAAGACGCAGTAAAGACATAGCGAGCGTAGCCATGTTGATACGAGATAACACTGATGTTAAAGCCAAGGAAAAAGAGCTGGTTCTTAAATCCGTTGCAATCAAAGAAATTCATCACCGTGTAAAAAACAATCTCCAAACCATTGCCAGCTTGCTGAGACTGCAATCACGACGTATTGACAATGACAGTGTTGAAAAAGCTTTTAAGGAAAGCATCAATAGAGTTCTTAGTATTGCAGCAACGCACGAAATTCTTGCAGAAAAAGGCCTCGATGATGTTGATTTAAAAGTAATGCTCAAACGAATTATTAAGAATGTTGCAGGGCACAATTATGAGAGCGGTGGAGGAATTAAAACCATTATCCAGGGTGACTCCATTCAAACCAATTCAGACATTGCCTCTTCCATTGCCTTGGTCGTTAATGAATTGATCCAGAATTGCTATAAGCACGCTTTTATCGACCGAAAGAACGGCAGTATACACATTAACATTCGTAAAGAATCCAATTATTGTAGCATTTCAATAATTGATGACGGCGTGGGATTTGACGTTGATAGTAAACTTAGCGCATCATCCCTTGGCAATCAGATTATCAAACAACTTGTTTCTGACAAGTTACGAGGCAAGTTACAGGTTGAATCGGGGGAAAATGGCACATCCGTTCTCTTTGATTTTCTCTGTAATGCTCAAACATGTTGCCAAAATGAC
>JAOZTO010000261.1 GCA_029942265.1 Desulfocapsa sp. | reverse complement strand
AATATCAGCTATATGCCTGCGGTAAAATTTTCCATTTATCTCGACATCGAATCAAAATGCTATGAAATCACACTCTCAATTGAGAGCACTACCTGTAACCACATTGTATTCTTGAGAAGAATAATCAAAAAAAATAAATCCAAATGATTCTTGAACAGTTAAAAAAAATAGTCGATTCCTGTTTTAAACAAGGTGTAAGCGAGGGCAAGTGGTCTAATAAAGCCGCTGGTAAATATTCCATTGAGGTGCCTAAACGTGATGGGCAAGGAGATTATTCCACCAATATGGCCATGGTTATGGCCGGAATGGAAAAGAAAAATCCCCGAGAAATTGCTACCGCGCTTGTGGAGTTGCTACGTGCTGATAACACGATGATTGAAAAACTTGAAATAGCAGGCCCTGGTTTTGTTAATATTTTTTTGAAAAAGAAAGTGTGGCAGGACGTATTGCAGCAAGTGTTCATCGCAGGAAATGATTTTGGGAAATCCACAGTTGGCAATGGCAAAAGAGTTATGGTTGAGTTTGTCAGTGCCAATCCAACCGGGCCTTTAAGTATTGGACATGGCCGTCAGGCAATTTTAGGAGATGCAATTGCCAGATTGCTCGAAGCTACCGGATATTCTGTTTATCGTGAGTATTATTTTAATGATGCCGGAAGGCAGATGCGTGTTCTTGGGCAGTCAACAAGAGCACGTTACCTTGAGTTGCTTGGAAAAGATTTTGAGTTTCCTGAAGATGGGTATCAGGGAGAATATATAGTTGATATTGCTAAAGCATTGCAAAAGGAGCAGGGTGACAGTCTGGTCGAAGAGGAGACCGTAGTTCCTTTTACTGAGAAAGCAGTTGAACTGATTTTTGCAGATATTTCATCCACCTTAAAACGTATGGGAATAATATTTGACAACTATTTCAATGAACATACCCTCTATGACGAAGGACATATTGATTCAGTTGTTCAGGAATTGCGCGATAAAGGGCTGGTGTATCAAAAAAATGGTGCTGTCTGGTTTAAGACTACAGAATTTGGTCATGAACAGGATAGGGTTATCATTAAAAAAACTGGTGAACCCACCTATCGTCTCCCAGATATTGCCTATCATCGTGAAAAATTTAAACGTGGTTTTGACTGGATGATCGATATCTTCGGATCTGATCATATTGCGACTGTACCCGACGTTATGGCAGGGCTTAAGGCTCTTGGTTACGATCATGAAAAAGTAACAGTTGTACTGCACCAATTTGTTACTTTGACTCGTAATGGTAAACAGGTGAAGATGTCCACCCGTAAAGCCACATTTGTAACGGTTGATGAACTTCTTGATATAGTAGGGCCTGATGTCGCAAGATTTTATTTTATGATGCGTAAAGCAGACAGTCAGCTTGAATTTGATTTAGATTTGGCAATGAGTGAAGAAAAAGAGAATCCTGTTTTTTATGTGCAATATGGCCATGCACGTCTCTGTTCAATTTTGCGAAAAGCTGAAGAGCTTGAAAATATGATACCAGATTTACAGAAAGTTAATCTGGCTCTTCTCACGGAACCTGAAGAAATACAGCTTTTAAAGAGGATGGCTTCATTTCCTGAAGTTATAGAATCCGCCGCACATGATCTTGCCCCTCATCGTGCGCTATTTTTCCTTATGGAACTTGCGGGAGACTGGCATAGTTATTATAATAAGCACAAAGTAATTGATCCTGAACATGTTGAACAGGTTGTGACTGATGCACGTCTTTGCCTGGTAAAGGCATTACGGCAGGTTTTTAAAAATGGATTGGAAATTTTAGGTCTGACGGCACCTGATAGGATGTAATAGTTACTAGTTACAAATCATTTAATGGCTCCCAGAAAACGAAAAAAACCGATAAAAAAGGTTAAATTTCAAGTGACCAGAAGTGGTATTGCCGGCGTTGGTATTGTCTGTTTTTGTCTCTTTCTATGGATGTTTCTACTTGGTGTTTGGACTGGTCAGTCTCTTTTATTTTCGCCAGTCAAAGGGGCAAAAAAAGTATCTGTGCTTGAGGATAGTGGAAAAGGGAATCACGTCCTTGACATTTTAGTGATAGAAGCTACAAAAAAGAAAAAAATTCCAAATAATTAAGTGCTATGATTCGAAATGCCACGATTGAAGATGCCAAAGCAATACACTCTCTACTAAGCTACTATGCTGCAAAGGAGTTACTCCTTGGAAGATCGTATTTTGCATTGTATGAAAAATTACGTGATTTCAAGGTGTTTGTTGATAAACACAATGCTGTTGTTGGGGTATGTGCTCTTCATATAGTGTGGGAGGATCTTGCTGAAATTAGATCACTTGCTGTTCAGGAGAATATGCAAGGAAAGAAAATTGGGAAACAATTAATTCTATCCTGTCTAGAAGACGCAGATCATTATAATATTGATAAGGTTTTTACCCTGACGTATCAATCTGATTTTTTTCGCAAACAGGGTTTTTTTGATATTGATAAAAGTCAATTACCCCATAAAATCTGGAGTGATTGTTTAAACTGTCTCAAATTCCCAGATTGTGATGAAGAAGCTATGCAATGCTCAGTAAAAAACATTTTGAATAAATGATGCAGCTGTAACCAAATAAGCTGTAAATATATCCTTTGATAACCAAAAATGAAGTGCCCTGAATTGTTACTATTACATATTGTTTCAGGGCATTAAGCACAGAAAATATATACGATCCCCAATTTATAAGACTACTATTATGATAGGAAAAGCACTCACAAAAATATTTGGAAGTAAAAACGATCGAATACTAAAGCAAATACAGCCTTTAGTGGTTCGAATTAACGAGTTGGAAAGTAGCGTTACGTCACTAGATGACGCCCAACTCGCTGCACGAACTGTCGAATTTCGTGAACGTATTGCAAAAGGAGAAAGTCTTGAACAGCTTCTTCCTGAGGCGTTTGCAACAATGCGTGAAGCTGGAAAGCGTGTTCTTGGCGAACGCCATTACGATGTACAGCTGATTGGTGGAGTAATCCTTCATCAGGGGCGTATTGCTGAGATGAAAACAGGAGAAGGCAAAACCCTGACATCTACGCTCCCGGTATATCTAAATGCTTTATCGGGTAAGGGGGTACATTTGGTTACGGTCAATGATTATCTTGCTGCTCGTGATGCCGATTGGATGGGGGCTGTCTATGAATTTCTTGATATGTCAGTTGGAAAAATCATTCACGACCTGCCTGATCCTGAAAGACGTGAGGCATACAAGGCTGATGTGACTTACGGTACCAACAATGAATTTGGCTTTGATTATCTTCGTGACAATATGAAATTTGAGATGGCTGAATTTTGCCAGCGCGGTTTCAATTTTGCCATAGTGGATGAGGTTGATTCTATTCTCATTGATGAAGCCAGAACACCCCTTATTATCTCAGGCCCTGCTGAAATATCAACAGAGATGTATGGAAGTGTTGATAAGGTAATGTCTGCCTTTAAGGAAGAAACTCATTATCTTGTGGACGAAAAAGCCAAACAGGTATCACTTACTGAAGATGGTATAGCACTCGGCGAAGAAGTTCTTGGTGTGGATAATCTTTACGAACCCGACGCCATTGAACACTTACACCATTTGAATCAGGCTCTAAAAGCACATACGCTCTTTCAACGTGATGTTGACTATATCGTAAAGAATGGTGAAGTGGTTATTGTCGATGAATTTACAGGTCGTACCATGGAGGGACGTCGATACAGCGACGGATTGCATCAGGCACTTGAAGCAAAAGAACACGTAACCATAGAAAAAGAAAACCAGACGCTCGCTTCCATTACATTTCAGAATTATTTTCGCATGTATGAAAAGCTCTCAGGAATGACTGGTACGGCAGATACAGAAGCATCAGAATTCAAGAATATTTATGACCTTGATGTTGTAATAATGCCCACCAATATGCCTATGGTGCGTGAAGATTTTGCAGATGTTATTTATAAAAATATTGGTGCTAAGGATAGGGCCATTGTTCGTGAAATAAAGAATCTTCACGATAAAGGTCAACCTGTACTGGTGGGAACAATTTCAATTGATATATCTGAAAAAATATCGAAAATGTTGCAAAAAGAAAAGGTTGAGCATGAAGTCCTTAACGCTAAACAGCATGATCGCGAGGCCGACATTATTGCCCATGCGGGGCAATACGGCAAGGTTACAATTGCTACTAATATGGCCGGACGTGGAACTGATATTAAATTAAGTGCTGAATCAAAAGAGGCTGGTGGACTTCATATTCTAGGGACATCCAGGCATGAATCACGACGAATTGATAATCAGTTACGTGGACGTTC
>JAOZTO010000260.1 GCA_029942265.1 Desulfocapsa sp. | reverse complement strand
GTACCAAGGCTTCTTGCCCGTACCCTTGAAGAGAATGATGTACAAGTAGCCCTGATAGTTGTTGATGGTTTGTCACTTTCTCAATGGGGAACTATTCGAAATATCTTGCATGAGCAAGATGAGGACAACAATCTTGTTATTCGTGAATCGGCAACATTTGCCTGGATTCCAACACTTACATCAGTTTCAAGGCAGGCCATATTTGCAGGAGATCCCCCCTTTTATTTTCCATCATCCATTAACAGCACAGCGAGTGAATCTAAATTATGGCGGAAATTCTGGGAAGGATGTGGGGTATCAAAACGTGAAATTTTCTATCAAAAAGGATTGGGAGATGGCGATGTCGTTCAATCTATTCAAGATATGATAGACAGCCAACCAAAAGTTTTAGGTTTGGTAGTGGATAAAATAGACAAGATAATGCATGGTATGCAGCTCGGGGCAATGGGCATGCATAATCAGATTGACCAGTGGTGCAGAAAAGGATTCTTAAGTTCTCTGATTGATAATTTGCTTACAAACGATTACCAGGTTTGGCTTACTTCAGATCATGGTAATATTGAATGTTTAGGTATGGGCAGTCCCCGTGAAGGATCAATTGCTGAAACCAAGGGAGAGCGTGTTCGGATCTATCCCACTGAAGAATTGCGGACATCTATTGCACAGAAATTTGTAGGTACTCATGAGTGGAATCCTGTTGGGTTACCATCAAATTATCTCCCCTTAATTGCTGGTGGTGATTCTGCATTTGTAAAGAAAGACAAAACGCTGGTCGGTCATGGTGGGATATCTATCCATGAGGTCATTGTGCCTTTGATAAAGTTTGAAAGGAGGTGCAAGTGAGTAAGCGACATGACTCTCTCGGGATCAAGCAGGTTATTCGGCCAGAATGGCTTGAGAAAACCGTTAATTTATGGCTGGCAGGATTCTCTCCCAAAGAAATTAGGCAGGAGTTGGATGACTATTTGTCCTCCAGAAAACAAAGCGGTGGGATTGGTGCCAGGGGTGCAAAAACATATCCCATGGCAATTGGCATATTAATGCGCAGCTTGGTTACCCCCCCTATTGAATTAATAGAGTTTTCTAAAAATACAAAAAGAATGCTTAAGGAATCTGTCACAGAGCATGAAAGAATGGCTCTTTACTGGGGAGCTATTAGCGCTACGTACCCTTTCTGGTTCAATGTTGCCAGGCAGATTGGCAGATTGTTAAACCTACAAGATCAAATCACCAAAAAACAAATTGTCCAACGTCTGAAAGAACAATATGGAGATCGCCAAACTGTAAGCCGTGTTGCACGATATGTTATCAGATCATTTATTGCCTGGGGTATCTTGCAGGATACTACGGTGAAGGGGTGTTATAAAAAAGGAGAGATATTTACTATTGATAATATGTGTATTGTTGGCTTGTTATTGGAAGGGGCATTGCATACTATTCCAGATGGCAAATCTTCGATAAATAATCTTTTTAATAACCCAGGATTTTATATGTTTGAATTTCCACGAGTGGCAGGAGACTTGGTGACTCAAACAAACCCAAGTATTGAAGTTATGCGATTTGGGATGGATGAAGAAATATTAAAATTGAAAGAATAGCAGACTTTTGTATGACTTTAGGGGTTGGGGCAGTAATGGAACAGAAGTAAGCGCTCCATAAACACACCCTGCACGATCTCGAAGTACCCGATATACCAACATGTATTATCGTGCACTTCGAAATCGCACATGGCGGCGTCCCTGAAACACTTACAGAGACAGGGTGTAACAAACTCCTACCTCCGAGTAATCTCCCAACAATGATGAATTCTACTATTCCGTGAAAAATCAAGTGGAATTGAATAATTGCTAATATTACGAATGGAGTAATACTTTTCAATGGATTCATCCATCTGGAAACGTCTAAAATTTGTTGAGAAGATAAGCAAACCTCCCTCTGCCAGGCGAGCAACAGCCTTTTCAATCAATAGGCGATGATCACGTTGCACATCGAAAACACGCCGTTCTTTTTTCGTGTTAGAAAATGTTGGTGGATCAACAAAAATAAGATCGTATTCCCGTCTGTCTTCCGCAAGCCATTTGAGGCAATCCGCCTGAATGGTTTCATGAACCAGCCCACCAAAACCATTAAGTGCCAGATTCATTCGTGCCCAATTCAGATAATTAGTTGACAGATCCACAGTAGTTGTAGATTCTGCACCGCCAACAGCTGCATGAACAGTGGCTGTTCCTGTGTAAGCAAAGAGGTTTAGAAACCGTTTTCCTTTTGCTTCACGGCCAATTTTCAGGCGAATATTACGATGATCCAGGAATATTCCCGTATCCAGATAATCGGTAAAATTTACCAGCAAATGACATTCACCCTCCCGAACGGTGTGCATTTTTTTTCGAGTGGCCTGTTTCTGATACTGAGCCTTTCCCTTTTGTTTACGTCTGGTTTTTAAGAAAACCCGATCCCGACGTACATCAAAAAGGTGCCTGATCTGGTGTAGACATTGTTGAAATCGTCTTTGCGCTACTTTTTCATCAACCGTATCGGGTGCTGCAAACTCCTGCACATGAATCCATTTTTCGTAGAGATCTACGGAGACATTAAAATCTGGCAAATCCCTGTCGTATACTCGGAAACAATGTACACCTTCACGGTGCGCCCATTTAAGAAATTTCTTTGCATTTTTCCGTAGCCTGTTGCCAAACTCTATCCCCTCTTCTGGCCCGCTTTCTTTGTTTAGTTGCCACTGAAATGGCTGTTTTTCTGGTGGCGGTACTGCACCACAAAAGAGACGGCAGTTGATGGAACCATTATACAAACGATGCGTTTGATCCCATTTTATTCCCATACGATCACCAAAATCAGGATTGGAAGTAAAAATCCCGATCTGCCAACCGTGTAATTCTTCTTTACTGATACGACCCAATGCTCGGTGCAGCTGTTCTGCTTCATCATGCTCGGAAAGGCGTTCGCCATAAGGAGGATTAACAATCATAATTCCTTTAGCAGCAGGACGGCGTAATCTGGCAAGTTGTCCCTGTTTAATTGTGATTTTATCCTCATAACAGACATGTTCAATATTGCTTCTTGCCACAGCAACGGCGCGAGGATCTGCATCATAACCAAGCATAAGCGGCCATTCTCGTTCAAGCCCAGCATCTTCCCGTGCAACTGCCTCATCGGCTAGATTCGTCCAGAGAGTTTTGTTATGTCCTTTCCAACCAGTAAAGCCAAAATAGCTTCGGGATAAACCAGGTGCAGCATCACCAAAGATCAAGGCCGCCTCTATAAGAAGCGTTCCAGACCCACACATGGGATCAAGAAACATGGTGTCCGGTGTTACTTCATGTGTCCAACCGGAAAGTGCCACAATACCAGCTGCCAAACTTTCCTTGAGAGGTGCCAGACTTCCACCTTCCTTTCTATAACCACGTCGATGCAGACTTTCCCCACTCAAATCCAATGAAATTGTAGCGTGATCCTGATACACATTGGCACGAATTCTGATTCCAGGACGCACCCCTGACACAGTTGGACGTTCGTTACAGCGTTCCCGAAACTGATCAACTACAGCATCTTTTACCCTGAGTGCTGCAAAACCATTATGCTGTATGCTCGATTGAGTAAGGCTACAATCCACTGCAAAACTGGTTGCAATGTCCATATGTTGCCCCCAGTCAATCTTCAATGCACCTGCATAGAGGGCATCTTCATCAGCTGCCGGAAAATCTGCAAGTTTGAGAAACACACGTGATGCATACCGTGACCAGAGACAAGTGCGATAAGCACTTTCAAGATCTCCCTGCCAGATCACAAGACCTCTAACATGCTCCACATCTTGCCCACCAAATGTTTTTGCCTCCTGCCCCACAAGCTCTTCCAGGCCAGCGGCACAACTAGCCATTAGGGTATAGAGTGTATTGTTTTCTATCATTAGGAGGTAGCCTCAACAAGCTTTGTGTGTGAACGTTTTTTCAACATATAATAAAGCACCGGTACAGCCATACGGCTCACCAGTAATGATGCGATTTCTCCAAACATTAAGGAAATCGCCAATCCCTGAAAAATTGGATCAGCCAGAATCACAGAAGCTCCAACCATAACAGCAAGGGCGGTGAGGAGCATCGGCCTGAAACGTACAGCACCAGCTTCAACAACTGCTTCATCAAGGGGCAGGCCATGACTAATACGAAGTTCAATAAAATCAACCAGGATAATAGAGTTTCGCACCACAATGCCAGCTCCTGCCATAAACCCTATCATCGATGTCGCAGTAAAAAAAGCACCAAAAGCCCAGTGCGCAGGTAATACTCCGATAA
>JAOZTO010000259.1 GCA_029942265.1 Desulfocapsa sp. | reverse complement strand
AGCAAACTGTCTCTTTGTAACCAAGAAAGAAGCTCTGTCACTTCTTCGCTGGTGCCTTGAAAACCGAGCCCGCCGTCCACTGAAGACAAATTCAGTAAAATATCTGAAACCAGAACACGTTCTCCCCCCTTAGGAAGCTTTGCTAGTAGTTCCTCCGGCTCTACATCAGGAGAGTGTTTCAATAATTCAGACAATTGCAGAAGCAAAACTTCTCCAATTGTTCCGCTGAGACATGTTCGAAGGCCAGCTTCTTCAAGATCATGTAAGGATTCAGGATACAGCACCATATGGGAGACGAGTCTCTTTTGGGGAGCGGACAAAGGTTGCAATTGTTCAGGAGGATGAAATGTCTCAGGTTCGTCCATGGGCGGCGGCGGAGACTCGACAACATAGGGTGTTGACATATCCAGATCATCTGCCGAAACACCTACTGTTTCGCTGAAATGGGACAAGAGCAACGAACGTTGCAATTTTGAGGGCGCCGCCTTGAGCAGAGGCTGTAATTCGGCAATGATCTTTCTTTTTCCATCAAGCGTTGTGCCATGTTCAACTACCAATTGTTCTAGCACAAACTCTGGCAAAGGCATAGCCTTGTCCAGCAGAGCAGTCAGCATGTCCAAACCTTCTTCCTGAATAAAAGTATCAGGATCATGTCCTGTGGGAAGCAGGGCTACTTTTCCGGTAACCTGTTCACTCAAAAACAGGGGAACTGAGCGTATGGCCGCCTTGACGCCTGCTGTGTCGCCATCAAAAAGCAACACGCATTCCTCCGAATACCCCTTCAACATTTTCAACTGCTTTTTAGTTAGTGCCGTCCCTAAAGGAGCCACCACATTGGGACAACCATGCACCACAAGTGACACCAGATCAAAATTTCCTTCAACCACAATTGACTGTTTTCTACGCCGTATTTCATCACCTTGTTGATATAAACCGAGCAAAGAGCTTGATTTATTGAAAACAAGGCTCTCCGGTGAGTTCATATATTTAGGTTGTCCTTCTCCGATAATTCGCCCACCAAAACCTATTATTCGTCCACGTCTGTCATAGATGGGAAAAAGCACTCTATCTCTGAATCTGTCGTATGTTCCGCCCTTTTCTCTTACCACAAGTAACCCAACATCAATGGCAGCCTGTTGCTCATCTGTATTCAATTGACTAGCAAGGAAGTTCCAGCCAATTGCATCAGGCCCTGGGACGTACCCGAGAAAAAAACGTTCCTGAATATCCAAGGGAATTTGACGATCATCAAGATATTTCCTGGCTTCCTTTGATTGTGGAGACGTAAGTAATGTCTTTCTAAAAATAGCAGCCGCCTTCTCATTCACCGCATACATCGCTTTGCGCTTTTTGTTTTTTTCACGTTCCGCAGAGGACTGAGGTTTTTCAGGAATTTTTATATTGTATCTTCCTGCCAGTTCTTTCAAGGCAGTCGGGAAGTCAAGATTATGATATTTCATCTGGAATGACAAAACATCACCTGAAGCACCACACCCAAAACAGTGAAAAAACTGTTGCCCCGGATGAACAGAAAAAGAGGGGGTCTTTTCATTATGAAACGGACAGAGCCCGAGGAATCGGACACCCGCCTGTTTTAATTCCACACATTCCCCAATGACTTGAACAATATCGGCCTGTTCTTTTATTTTTGCCGGTAAATCGTCAATAAATTCCATAAACTCTTTATTCCTTGTCCCAAAAACATAAATGATGCAACCTACTTCATAAAATACTATAATCATCTGATAGAAAGCCACTGTCAAGCATATAACCAATTCGAGAGGACACAATGACAAGTATGATAAAAACCGGCATGCTCATGGCTGCCATGACTGCTGTATTTATGGTCGCAGGCGGTGCAATAGGTGGTAGTAGAGGAATGTTTTTTGCCTTTATCATTGCACTTGCTATGAACTTTTTTGCTTACTGGAACAGTGATAAAATGGTGCTGAAAATGAGCGGTGCTCAGGAAGCCTCTCAGGCAGAAGCACCAGAGCTATACGCTATGGTAGCAAAACTTGCATCACGCGCAGAACTTCCCATGCCAAAAGTATATATCATGCACAAAGAGACACCAAATGCCTTTGCGACCGGAAGAAATCCTGAACACGCAGCTGTTGCTGTCACCACAGGTCTTATGAACATCCTTAAAAACGATGAACTTGAAGGTGTTCTGGCGCATGAACTTGCACACGTAAAAAATCGTGACATCTTGATCAGCACTGTTGCAGCAACCATGGCTGGCGCTATCAGCACTATGGCATCTATGGCTCAATGGGCTATGATCTTTGGCGGCGGACGATCCAATGATGACAATGGTGGAGGTGGTGGAATGATTGGAAATATTGCCATGATGCTCCTTGCACCACTGGCCGCTTCTCTTATCCAAATGGCCATTTCAAGAAGTCGAGAATATCAGGCAGATGCTACAGGTGCGGCTATTTGCGGAAAACCACAATCGCTGGCTTCTGCGTTGCAACAACTGGAACGATTCAACAAACAACTCCCCATGAATGTTAATCCCGCTACGGCACAGATGTATATTGTCAATCCTTTAAGCGGAGGACGAATGGCCAATCTCTTTTCGACTCATCCCCCGATGGAGGAACGAATTAAGCGACTTGCTGCACTTACATTGGCTCAATCAAAATGAAAGTCACAAATATTACGAAGACAATTCGCAGTACAAAACGTTTTACCAATATCGTTAAGGTTCTTTCAAAATTTGGTTTCCGTGAAATCGTCGTTGATATGGGGCTAGATAGTTTCATCGGCAAAAAAACTGAGGGCTTTACCGAAGACCCAAAATACGACAAAGAATCTTCACGGCCTGTCAGGATGCGTCATGTTCTTGAAGAACTTGGCCCCACCTATATAAAACTTGGCCAAATTCTCGCCACCCGCCCAGATCTCATTCCACCTGAATGGGCAAACGAATTCCGGCACCTTCAAGATAATTGTGCCGTTGTACCATTTAGTGAAATTGAAGAAGTCTTAATTCATGAATTCCCAGGACGACTTCACCAACTGTTCGCCACAATAGATGAAAAGCCATTGGCAGCTGCTTCAATGGCTCAAGTCCACAGAGCAACCCTTGCTGACGGAACAGCTGTTGTTCTGAAAGTACTGCGTCCCGGAAATCGAAAAATTGTAGAAGAAGATATGGCACTTCTTGAATGGTTAGCCCAGTTTGTTGAAGATTATTTCTCCAGTCTTGGGTTCAGTCCTGTCTCTGTTGCCGCTGAATTTTCAAAAGAAATAACCAAAGAGATGAACTTCCTTCAGGAAGCCCAGTCAACAAAAAAACTGCGTCGTTATTTTGAAGACGATCCCAATATCAGTTTTCCAAAAGTGTATTCGGAATCATCCACCCGTAACGTACTTACTCTCGAAGAAATCAAAGGGCGCCCCCTCTCTTCAGTAGATCCAAAATCATTGCGCCCTGATGAACGGACACGAATCGTTGCCAACGGTACCGATGCTGTATTCAAGCAATGTCTGCGGTTTGGTTTCTTCCATGCCGATCCACATCCTGGGAATATCTTTCTTCTGCCAGGTCAAAAACTCTGTTTTATCGACTGTGGTATGACAGGGCACCTAGACAAAAAGACAGCTGAACATCTGATTGATCTTGTTGCATCCACAATCCATGGGGATATAGATAAGTTGTGTAGAGTTGTTGTGGAACTCACAGATGTAGACCCGACAATTACTGATCGAAGGGATTTTCGCTCCGACATGCAAATAATGGCATCAACATTTCAGGATGCCGATTTAAAGCAACTGGACATCACCAAACTTCTCTCAGATTTTTTTGATATGTTGCAGCGCTACCAGATAATCTGCCCAAGCGACCTGATCATGCTCACCAAAGCCCTCACAACCATTGAAGGAGTTGCTGAACAATTCGACCCATCGTTTAATGTTTTGGCTCATGTGGAACCACAAATCAAAGAAGTTGTTACTAAACGCTATGGTTTTACTGCCATTCGACACCGCTTGCAGAAAAGCATGAATGACTACGTTGAACTGATTGAAAATTTACCACTAGATGTACAACGTATCTTAGATCAGGTACGGCATAATCGCTTAACCCTCAATCTTGAAATGAAACGTATCGACCAGCTTGCCGACAAGATAGATTTTTCGAGCAGAGTTATGGGAATATCCATGGTTATTTCAGCCCTTATTGTGGGATCATCAATCCTGATTCTTGCCAATTCATTAGCAAAAGAACCAGGCTTTTTAGGAATACTTGGAATTATCGGGCTTGTGGGCGCTGGTATTTACTCCGTTGGCTTTGTGGCATCGTTTTTAATGCCCAAGAAGAAAAAAAAATAAC
>JAOZTO010000258.1 GCA_029942265.1 Desulfocapsa sp. | reverse complement strand
GTGTTTTGTGGCATTGAAAGAACTCATTGGATTTTTGAATAAACAGCAATCCTCCAAAAAATCTCCGAACCCTGTCTAGTATAGCGGTCTGGTTATCAGTACTTGTTGGACTTTGGAAGGCAATCATGGGTGAAATTGCAAAAGACATTTTTGATTGTTCCTGGAGAAGATTGTCAAAAGGGGTGCCGTTCCACGGTTGTTGAACAATATGTTTGGCAAAAGATTTATTTAGTGCGTAAGCGTGAGCTAGGCATTTAAATTGAATACTAACTATAGATAGGGTGTCAGTTTTACGTATCTTACTGCTAATGGCACCAAGAAAGAATGCATTCCAGCCTGGAGTTTTTTTCATAAATTCCGCAGCATTGTGCAAAGACTGGGGTTGGAAATTTCTGATAAGGATATCATCTTCAAAGACAAGAATATGTTCGCCTCCTTCCTGTAAACCTTTTTTGAGGCATTGAACGTGAGACTGGAAAATTCCCTTTTCCTGGTTGGATGGGTGTTTTTTTACACGAATAAATTCCACACGTTCCAGCAGTCCGCATTTTGAAAACTGTTTTTTGGCTTCTGTTCTGCGGTCAATACGAGTATCTATTGAGATGCAATAGATCTTGTCAAAAAAAGACCAGGGATCAGCTTTGGATATCATATCAGGTCTGTACCCTTATAGAACGGAAGGAAATTCAGGGTGCAGAAACGTATTAAAACACTCATAAAGAAGATTGCTGCTACAGAGTTTGTGCGCACTGCAATTGAGGAACAGGCAGATCTTTCCGCTTTTAAAGAAAAACCTTCTTTACAGGTGATTGTAGGAGTTTTGTTGATCTGCATCGCTTCTCTTCTTGGTTGGCCTGCCGTGGCTGTCCTTGGTGTGCTGGCTGTGAAATTCAATGAACCTCTACTTGTTGTCATAGGTGGGCCACTGGTTTATGGTTTTTCCCATCTTGTTTTTATGTTTGGTATGTATTTTTCAGGGGTTAAGTATACGATCATTTTTTTTCGTTGGCTCAGCAGAGTTACAGTGGAGAAAATTTCACCTTGGGCAAATCGTGAGGAGGTTTGATTGCTCCTCTGCTTATATCTCGCATTTGTAGTCCTGTGATTGTTTCATATGTTGTTCCTGATCTGTCAAATAAAG
This sequence comes from Desulfocapsa sp., assembly GCA_029942265.1. Lineage (GTDB taxonomy): Bacteria > Desulfobacterota > Desulfobulbia > Desulfobulbales > Desulfocapsaceae > Desulfocapsa. The sequence continues at coordinate 3,208 of JAOZTO010000258.1, read as the reverse complement.
ATACATTAAAGAGTAATTCATTTTGTGATACTGATTGTGCATGCACAGCGGTGTGATATGTTTCTCCAGCCTGTGTGGGTTTATGAATGTGTCGTTCTGTAAAGCCAACTGGAAAAGGAACAAAATCTGTTATGCATTGCCCGAGTACACACGCGGCATGCATGGCGCCATCCAATGGAAATGGTGAACCAATTTCTGTCTCCATGTTATGTTGATGTGCCATTTCTGGAGATTTTAGGGGTCCAAATGCGGTGCTTTCAGTAATCTTTAATGTACCTGTCAGGCTCTGATAACTTGGCCCAAAGGGAACAAGCTCCTCGTAGATTCGTTTTGTATCTATTGAAACAGATGTCTCTTTCGGAATATCTTGAGAGGCAGGTTGTAGGTCTTGTTGTGATTTGGCGAGAAAGTAGATTTCAGCATGTTCTTTGATCCTGTTCATTTTTTTTAATGTTATTTTGCTGAGTAGCTTGAGACAGAGTACATCTTTGTTTTCAGTAATTTCCACGAGTACAGAGATCGTTTTCGCATTTTCTGGAATGGGAAGAAATTTTGAAAAACTTCCTTGACTCATGATGGTTACCGGGAAATTTGGCCGTATTTCCCTGGCAACTCCAGCCAGTAGAAGCATACTTTCCACAGCTGGAAAAATGGTTTTCCCATTAAAACGATGATCTTTAAACCATGGTTGAACAGGGATTTGAACCGTTTTGCGCTTACCCATTATTCTGTTGGAAAACTCTCCCAGAGTTTGATGGTCTTCTCATCAATCTGGACAGGAATACCGGAACTGTTAAGCGCACAATGTTTGGTGAATCCAGTACATATAATTTCTCCATCCGAGGCTCGTGTGATCAGATAATCAAACTGTAATTTTACAAGTTCGATTGTTGCAGGCCGGGTATGAACAAACATTAAATCATCGTAGAAGAGTGGGGTGTAATAGTTCAGCTCGGTTTTGATAATGGGGTAAACGTAGCCACTTTCTTCAATCTGCTTATAGGGATAGTTGGCATCTCGCATGAGTTCTGCCCGGCCAAATTCAAAATATCTCAGATAGTTGGCATGGTACACAACCTGGGAGCGATCAGTGTCCACGTACAGGGTGCGCATCTCGGATTTGTGCCAGAGAAGACCGCTGTTTGTATCCTTTATGTGGTTGGGGTGCTTTGGCAGCGGTTTGGGGATAAAAGGCTTTGGTCTCATGGGGCGGTTTTAGCGGTTTGCTCGACAATATATTGCCGATTTTTTGTAGTTTGAGAGTAACTTCAATACAGTCCAGTGTTATGCAAATTATCAGGTACTCGTTGAATCATTACTGTTGTAAATGGTTTTTTGCAGTAAGCAGTTATTTTGAAAACAAGTCTGAATGAGTACCAGTACGGTAAAAAGTAACTATATTTTTCTCAGTGGTATAAATTAAGAGCCAATCAGATTCAATATGGCATTCCTTATATCCGCTCCAATTTCCAATCAAATTATGTGGACGGCAGGTTTGTGGAGCCTCTCCATCGTTACATATCGTTTTGATGATATGCTTTAAAACAGTGAGGTTTTTTCCTCTCTTTTTTTGACGCTTTAAATCTTTTTTAAATCGGGTGGTATATTTTTGCTCTTTCATTTAAGCATATCAGAGAAAGCTTCATCTACATCAGTATAACTAGATAGTTTTTCAGGATGTTTTTCTGCTTCTTCAAAAGATTCTATTGTCTCGGTGTTAGGAATATTAACCTCGAAGGGAATTCCTTTTTTCATAACTAATTGTCGAAAAGTCATCCGCATGAGTTCGGTGGTAGTTATTCCTAGTTGCTTTAGGATACGTTCTCCCTCTTTCTTCAACGGCTCTTCTATGCGTGCTTGTATTCTAGTTGTCATACATATATTGTACTCCCATTGGAGTACATGTCAATCTTTTAAGAAGTTTTCGAATCAAATTAGATTCTTATATTCCCCTAAAGACAATACAGCAATTAGTTCCGCCAAATCCAAATGAGTTGGAGAGTACATGTTCGTAGGAGTGTTTGCGGATGTGATTCGGGACAACATCAATATCAGCAAAGGCCGGATCGGGGATATGGTTTACCGTGGGCAGGAGTATTGATTTTCCCATGGCTTCAATGGAGAGTGCTGCCTCAATGGCAGCTGAAGCACCCAAGCTATGTCCGATCTGTGACTTATTTGCAGTTACTGGAATGTTGCTGATGTTTTTGCCGAATATTTCACGCATACATTCAACCTCAGTGGCATCACCCGTTGGTGTCGAAGTGCCGTGGGCATTAATGCTTCCGATGTCATCCGGACTGATTTCAGCATCGTCAATGGCATTATGAATGGCACGCACTATGGTTTCTGTGTTGGGGCGTGTGAAATGTTTGGCATCAGATGTCCAGCCGATTCCTGCAACTTCAGCTTTTTTAGTAAGCCCTAATGATTTAATTGTATCCTCTGCGGCAAGGACTAATACAGCAGCGCCCTCTGAGAGTACAAACCCTTTACGGTCAAGGCTGAATGGGCGTGATGCCAGAGTTGGGTCGTCATGAGCACGGTCTTTTGATCCGACTTTGATGGTGGCCAGCATATTGGAAAAACCTTGTATGATCTCAGGAATTATACAGGTTTCTACACCACCGGCCAGCACAAAGTCACAATCACCATCCCGTATCATCCGAGAACCGATAGCAATGGCGTGGTTGCCAGATGCACAGGCACCCTGTGGGGAAAAAATCGGCCCTGTGAAATTCAGTAGCATTCCAGCTTTTCCGGCAGGAAGATTGGCACATACATTGGGGAGCAGATAAGGACTTACTTTAAATGGCCCGCGGTTGACATAGTTATCCATGGCAATTCGATATGAATCCGTACCGTTTAGCGCAGACCCAATCATACATGCTGTTCGTGGACCTGTTTCTCCGTTCATTTCAAGGCCTGCATCTTCAAGTGCCTGTCTGCACATTTCCATTGTAAGGAAAACATAGCCTGCGTTCCAGATGGAGGCTTCTTTACGGTTTACATAAGGAAGGAGCGAAGGATCCCAATCGGGGATTTCACCAACCACATTTGAGCGGCTTGTTGTTTCGCAGCGAGTTACACGACGGAATCCGGCTTCTCCTTTTATGGCAGCAGACCAGGTTTTATCAAATGTGTTCCCAAGCGGCGTGGCAGCTGCATATCCGGCGACAAATACTCGTCTGTTTAGTGGTGCTTTCAT
>JAOZTO010000257.1 GCA_029942265.1 Desulfocapsa sp. | reverse complement strand
CATCTATACTTAAAAAAATCAGCGAAATATGTTCAGGTTATTTAATTCCCGTTCCTTATTCTTTCACAGCAGGTGCATCTGGAGCAGTTGCGTCATGCAGTTTTTCTTTTCCCTTTTGCCAAGCTGATTTGCTCTTTTCTTTTGTTGCATCCCACGCCTCTTTAGACCCATCTTTTGTGGCATCCCAGGCTTTTTGAGAACCATCTTTTGTAGCATCCCAAGCCTTTTTTGACGAATCAGCTGTTGCGTCACCAACAGCTTCCGCTGCATCACCTATTGCGTCACCCGCTTTTTCCCAGCCTTCGGCCTTAGGTGCCTCTATAGCAGCTTCCTGAGCATGAGCAACAGTAAACACAGCAATCAATCCAGCCAGTAAGGATACACTTATTATTTTTTTCATTACAAAAATCTCCAGTTAAAAATCACTCTTTATGAAGGAATAATTTCCATCACCAACGCATAACACTATCATTGATTGTGATAAAAAACACTTTAAACCATCAACGGACTCATCAATGTTCCCATATTTTTTTAAAGTATCTGACTCAAAAACAATTTTGTCCTATCAGACTGAGGATTATCAAAGAATTCATTAGGCTCATTTTCTTCGATAATCTCTCCAGCATCCATAAACAGTACTCGATTTGCAACGGTTTTAGCAAATCCCATTTCATGGGTAACACAGAGCATGGTCATTCCTTCCCGTGCCAAATCAATCATTACATCAAGAACTTCTTTAATCATTTCTGGATCAAGTGCCGAAGTAGGCTCATCAAAGAGCATAATAGAAGGGTTCATACAGAGACTTCTGGCAATCGCTACACGCTGCTGCTGTCCACCTGAGAGCTGTCCCGGAAATTTTTGTGCCTGATCAGCAATTTGTACCCTCTCAAGATACTTCATAGCGGTAGCTTCAGCCTCTTTGCGCGGCTGTTTTTGCACCCATATCGGTGCAAGACAACAGTTCTCCATAACAGTTAAATGGGGAAAAAGATTAAACTGCTGAAACACCATTCCAATATCTCTACGCACCGTATCGATATGCTTCAGATCATCATCCAAGGTAATTCCAGAAACAATAATATCACCTTCCTGATGTTCCTCCAGGCGATTCATACAACGGATGAGGGTGGATTTCCCACAACCGGAAGGCCCGCAAATAATAATACGCTCACCTTTCGATACTTTGAGATTAATGTTTTTCAGAACATGAAAATCGCCATACCACTTATTCACATTACGTAATTCAACCATTACATCATTTGGGTCATTTTGCTCAATTTGTGTAGCTGTCATAATCTCACTCAATATAATCATGATGGACTCATAAAAACAAAAAGCCCGGAATCAAAATGGGTTTGTCGTTCACTTTTCTTTTATCGTGCATGTCCTGTGTTCAGTTTTTTCTCAAGGTACTGTGAATAACGGGACATGGAAAAACAGGATACCCAATAAACACTAGCCACAAAAACATAGCCTTCCACTGAGAAACCGAGCCATTTAGGATCGGCAAAAGCCGCCTGTACAACTGCTAAAAGGTCAAACAGGCCAATAATCAGTACCAATGTTGTATCCTTAAACAGAGCGATAAAGGTATTCACGATCCCTGGAATAACCATCTTCAAAGCTTGCGGAAGAATAATAAAGAACATGGATTTCCAGTAAGAAAGCCCTAAAGCTTCAGCCGCCTCATACTGTCCTTTGGGAATTGCCTGTAAACCTCCTCGCACCACCTCAGCCATATATGCTGACTGAAAAAAGATAATCCCGATCATTGCCCTCAACAGTTTGTCGATTTGCATATTTTCTGGAATAAACATCGGTAGCATAACAGAAGACATAAACAGTACTGTAATAAGTGGCACTCCTCGCCAAAACTCAATAAACACAACAGATATTGATTTGGCAACAGGCATTGATGAGCGCCGTCCCAAAGCTAAAATAATACCAATGGGAAAAGAGAAAAACATGCCAGTAGTTGCAAGAATCAGCGTCAGCATAAGTCCGCCCCACTTATGCGTTTCCACAGCGGGAAGCCCAAAAGCTCCACCGTAAAACAGAAAATAGGCTATTACAGGATAACAGAAAATCGTAAAAATACCAACGAGTCCCTTTTTCGGTGTCCGCTCTACAAGTAACCAAGCTACCAAAATACCAATCAGTGAAAAGGCTGTAACTACACGCCAATATTCAGATGGCGGATAGAATCCAAAAAGAAACTGATTAATACGAACCCCGACAAAAACCCAGCACGCCCCATCACTGGTACAGGCATCACGTGTAGTTCCGACCCAATCTGCCTGAATAAACGCCCAGTTAATCGCTGCCGGAACAGTCTTGTAAATAATAAACAATCCAATCAGACTAAAAACAGAATTTAAAACAGAAGAAAACAGGTTCGCCCTCAACCACCCCACCACTCCTACAGAGCTTGCCGGAGGCGGCAGTGACGGGCTGGGACTTGTTATCAGTACAGCCATATCATCACCTCTCCACAATCATTATTTTTTTATTATACCAGTTCATTATAGCTGAAATAGAGAGACTGATAAACAGATAAACGCTCATAGTCATGGCTATAATTTCAATGGCCTGACCTGTCTGATTAAGTGTTGTTCCTGCAAAAACAGATACCAGATCAGGATAGCCTATTGCTGTTGCAAGAGATGAGTTTTTCACTAGATTAAGATACTGTGAGGTAAGCTGTGGAATAATAACACGCATGGCCTGAGGAATAACAACCAGTTTCAACACCTTACTTTTATGCAATCCAAGTGCAGAAGCCGCCTCTGTCTGCCCGGGATTAACTGATAAAATTCCTGATCGGACAACCTCAGCAATAAACGCTCCTGTGTACACCGACAAAGCAGTGAGTAAGGCTGTAAGCTCGGGGACAATCGTCATCCCACCTTTAAAGTTAAAGCCCTGTAGCTTTGGAATGTCCCAACTTAAGGGGGAACCGGCAATAAAAAAGACTGTCAGCGGAAATACTGCGATAAAAGCGAAACCTAGCCCTAAAAGATTAAATTGTTTGCCAGTCTCATTCTGCCGTTTTCTAGCCCAGATACCAATGGCAATCGTTACTGCAACACCTAAGAAAAAAGTCCATGTCACAGCAGAAAAACCAGGCTCAGGCACCGGTTGTGGCAAATACAGACCTCTGATATTTAGAAATGCCGATTCTCCAGCCGACCAGCTCTCCCGAGGGGATGGTAGAGTACGAAGCACAGCAAAGTACCAGAAAAAAATCTGTAGTAACAAAGGAACATTTCGAAATGTTTCAATATAGACCGCTGCCAGTTTAGATATCAGCCAATTGTTTGACAGACGAGCGACACCAACAACAAAACCAATTACTGTGGCAACAATAATTCCAAGAGCCGACACAAGAAGAGTATTCAAAAGACCAACGAAAAACGTGCGACCAAATGAATAGGATTCATCATAGGCAATTAATGATTGGAGTATCCCAAACCCTGCCTTAAGAGACAAAAAGCCAAATCCCGTTGAGATTCCTCTCTTCTCCAGGTTACCCATGGTATTACTAGCGATAAACCAGACAATCCCTACCAGCATAACCACCAGTACGATCTGAAAAAATAAAGATCGATGCTGGGCATTATTCCACCAATGCTGTTTTTTTGATGAATTAGACATATTGAATATGTGGTTAAAAATGCACACCTGTAAACTGAAGGCAGAAACCTGAAGGGAATACAAGATACCTCTTCAGCCTTCTGTCTTTAGTCTTTAGTCTTTAGTCTACCTTAATTAATTACGTTTGAACTACAAAAAAAGGGACGATTCCTTTCAGGAAAACGTCCCATTTTCAACACTAAACGTAACTAGCGGATAGGAGGCGCATATTGAATGCCACCCTTGTTCCACAATGCATTCAATCCACGGGAAATCTTCAATGGAGAGCCAGTACCAACATTACGTTCAAAAGCTTCGCCGTAATTTCCAACCTGCTTGATGATCTGATATGCCCAATCATCATTTAAGCCAAGACCTTTACCAGCGATACCTTCAAGACCAAGCAACCTGCGAATAGCAGGGCTTTTTGAATTTGCTTTCATATCGTCAACGTTTGCCTGAGTAACTCCAAGCTCTTCGGCATTGAGCATTGCATAAAGAGACCATCTTACAATATTAAACCAGGCATCATCACCCTGGCGTACAACAGGCCCAAGAGGTTCTTTAGAGATGACTTCTGGAAGAACGACAGCTCCATCAGGATCTTTCAGGTGTGTACGCAATCCATACAGTTGAGACTGATCAGAGGTGAGAACATCACATCGTCCATTATCAAACGCTGCTGCAGTTGCATCATGGGTATCAAAGACTACTGCTTTGTATTCCATCTTGT
>JAOZTO010000256.1 GCA_029942265.1 Desulfocapsa sp. | reverse complement strand
CATTCCAAGAGAGAAGTTTTCCTGCCAATGAACTCAGTCAAAAAACCACAAATTATAAGTGCAGCAGATCATCCTATTCGTCATCATATGATAGATAAGGATGCCATGAAAGTACTCCGTGTATTGCGAGATAACGGCTATGCCGGATATCTAGTCGGAGGTGGAGTTCGAGATCTATATCTGGGGAAATCCCCTAAAGATTTTGATATTTCCACTGATGCGCGTCCAGGACAGATACGAAAACTGTTTCGCAATAGCCGGACTATTGGCAGGCGATTTCGTCTGGTACAGGTGTTTTTTGGAAGGAAGGAAATCGAAGTTTCCACACTTCGCTCTTTGAGTGAATTTGATATTGATGGGCCAGAGGCGGTACTTGCTCCAAATAACACCTATGGCAGTCTCAACGAAGATGCCCAGCGGCGAGATCTCACGGTGAACGGTCTGTTTTATGAGATTGAAACGAATACAATTATTGATTATGTGGGTGGAATTGAAGATCTGAACAAATCGATTGTCCAGTTTGTAGGAGAACCCGAGCGACGCATTGTAAGAGATCCTGTGCGTATGCTACGGGCGATCAGACATGCAGGGCGACTTGGTTTTACTATTGCACCAGAGAGCTGGCAGGCTATCTGTGGTAGCCACAAAAATCTAACACTTTGTCCACCATCTCGGATTCGAGACGAATTTTTCAAGGATCTGCACAGTGGGGCATTAACAGAATGGTTGGAACTGGCTCTTGATTCGGGGCTCTTTTTTGATATCTTAGGCTTGTATAAAATCCCACTTTCGAAAAAGGAAGATCCGAAAGATATACCTTATCGGGAACAGTTAGCGGCCATTGTAAAGGTGATTGATCGTAGTTCAAATGTGGCAAAAGCATCCGGTAAACAAGGCTTAACAAATGATTTTCTATTGGCTCTTGTGCTTGTTCCATGGGCCAATGCAACATTTAATCTAGTTCACCAGAGACTTAAAGGTGCGGCTGCATTCAAATTTTCAAAAATACTGCGCGAATCATTAGACAAAGAATTGGGGATACAGCTAAATCTTCGTCGTTCTATCAGGCAGGAGATGGTAGTCCTGCTTTCTAATTTACCACAGTTTCTTCGGCATAAAGAGGGCGATTCATGGCCAAAATGGATAAAAAAGAAAAGCTATTTCAAATCCTGTTCACTGTTCTGTGATTTATATTCGGAAGCTTTTAGTGGTGACCGTGTGGATCTTCAACTCTCTGTTTTACCGCAGGAAGAGATCAGATCAAAACCCACCACTACTTCCAAAGAACGAGGAAAACGCAGAAAGGGCTATAGCCCTGCGTTTTCCTCAGAAAAGACAGGTGTCTTTGGCTTTAAGAAGTAAATTAGGAGCAACTATTCAGCTAGTACCCGATATTTGGCATAACACTGAACTGTAACTATTCAGATGTGCCTCATATTCGTTCATTTAGACATTCGAAGCATAGTTTGCTATGTGAGAATGTCTAAATGGACGAAGATGGGGTGCAGCTGAATAGATACAATTACGATACGCCATTACTTAACAAAAATGGGGCGTACTTTTTATCTGTCTTTTTAATGTGATTTATTAGCCAATCTTTAAGAAATTCCATCAATTCAAGAGAGATATCTGCCTTGCCACTCTTGAACTGTTGCTGAAAATCCACAACCTGAGCAACAAGTGTTCGGTGGATTTCTTTGTGTGCGTCAATATCTTCGTATCCATGTCTTGCAAACAGATCTTCCTCAAATGCGAAGTGAGTACCAGTGTATTCAATAAGTTTACCAAGGGCACGGCCAATGGATTCTTTTCCGGAATCTGCCTGCATCTTCAGGTGTAGCTCGTTAATCAAGTCAACAAGGACTTTATGCTGTGAGTCTATAGAGTTGATCCCCACGGAAAGGGAAGGGCTCCAGCGCAGTAAGGGGCCGGATGTGGATAGATTGCGTCGATTTTTTCGATGGTCTGTGCCACCGAGATTAAAACGACCTGTTTCACGACTAATAGTATCGGCTATTTTTTTGAGATGTTCAGCGCTTTCCTGTAATCGCATGCTTCCTTCCTGTGCCTCTTTTGATACTTGGCTGACACCAGCTATGTCTTTTGCAATTTCCCCTGAGACCATGGATGCCTGAGCTACATTTTCATTTACTTCACTGATACCACCTGCCGCCTCATTTACATTTCCAGAGATATCGGCGGCAGTGACGGATTGCTCCTCCACAGCAGAGGCAATGGTTGAAACTATCTCATTTACACTGTCTATAACTGTGCTGATTTCAGTGATTTCAGTTACTGTGTCATCGGTGGAGGATTGAATGGATAGAATTTTATTTTTAATTTCGCTAGTTGCTTCAGCTGTCTGCTTTGCCAGTTCCTTGATTTCATTGGCAACAACAGCAAAACCCTTACCAGCGTCTCCTGCTCTTGCCGCTTCGATGGTGGCATTGAGGGCAAGGAGATTTGTCTGTTCTGAAATTTCTGTTATAACTTCTGTTACCTTACTGATTTCCTTGGCCGCATTACCGAGGCTGTTAATTTTATCAGTGGAGCTTTTTGCATAATTTACAGCTTCAGCGGTCATGGCATTGGCACGCTCAGTGTTTTCTGCGATTTCTTGAATAGCAGAAGACATTTCTTCCATGGCATTGGCCACAACATTAACGTTCTGTGCGGCTTGTTCACTGGCCATAGTAACTGTTCCCATGTTGACACTCATCTCCTCGGTTGCTACTGCCACAGTGTCGGCTTTAGTTGCAGATTGTTCAGCACCGCCTGTTAAGTCTTCAGCGGCAAATGCAAGCTCTGTGGAAGTGGCTGTGAGTGAATGTCCCTCGGTTACGATATTTCCAATTAAACTGCGCAAATTTTCTGCCATATCCTGAAGAGCGGCAAGCAGGCTTCCAGGTGCAGACTTGACGTTTGTATCGTCACTTAAGTCACCACCTGCAATGCGCCTGGCGAGTTGTAACATCTCCTCAGGTTCACCACCTAACAGTTTGAGTACAGATCTGGCGTTGAGTAGCAGGAGAATCATAAGTAGTGTGAACCCAATGACAGAGCCAACGATAAACAGGTTCCGTGTGCGATCGCTTAGCTTGTTGCTTGTTGCAGTAACGCTGGTCATGGTTTTGTCAGCACTGTCTGAGATATCATGTTTGACTTTATCAATTGCTTTTTGAAGATTACTGATAATGACCTTTGATTCTTCTCCAAGAATTGAATCGATTTGAACGGTGTTGCTTTTAATCATTGCATTGAATTCTTCTTTCAACTCCACAGCCTGCTCCCTTGCCTCGGTCATATCAATGCCAAGGCTGACGTTACCTATGACATCACCGTCAGACTTGATCTCTTCAGTGAGTGTAAGGATATTAGGGTCATCTGTTCCCGCCTGTATAATTTTGGCAATATCAGGGCGGCCTTTAGGGAGTAAAGATTTTAGTTTTTCATTCTTTCTGTTTAAATAGCGAGTAAGTGGTTTCTGGTTCTTGTCACGATAGAACAGAAAAACAACATTTGGGTTGCGATGGGCACTGCGGACATAACTGTTAAGTGCTGCAAAGTTTTTTGTGAGGATACCATTAGTTGCAACAAGAGACAGAATTTGAACCATGTCTTTGCCACTCTGTTGGCGAATATCCCGAAGGTTTGTTTGGACTGAATTAGCCGCTTTTCCAAGTATTTTAGTGGAAGAGTCCTCAAGAGATTTGGACGTTTTTTCAAGCATGGATTGCAATTTGCTGTTCAGTTGTGTCGAGAGGTCGCTGAGGTCGCTGTTGGTGATGTTGTCAATTGTTGTGAAAGAAGTTTCGACCTGCTCGTTGACCTGGGTACTAGTGCTGTCCTGCATATATGCTGTGAATACAACTGCACTGACTATCATAAACAATAAAGCAGCGGCAATCGGGGCAATCAGCTTAAAACGGAAACTTTGGATTATGGGCTTTTTTTTCATACAGTTTCTCCTTGGTGATTCGGAAAATATCATCTAATTCTTATGAAGAATAGCACAAGTTCAAAAAAGAATGAAATGTTTTTCGTTTATTTAGAAAATAAATACGTCATCATGTTTCTATTTTCGCTTTTCCTAACATAACTATTGTTGATACATTGCATGACAATTAGTGATCGTAAAACACGCTTTTCTTTTTGACAATTCCTTAGTTAAGCATGTAAACTTTTCAGAATTATTACTAAATAATGAATAGTTTTTGTAAATATTCGGGTTGGGTTCAAAACAACCCAGACCACTACATTGTAAATGTTTGGATAGTGCCCTAGGAGCTTGTTCGAGAATAGGCATTTCGTTCAAAATCGAAGGATTTTCTAAAAATAAGCGCAGGCATATGTGTGATATTCCGAGCATTATTTTTTGA
>JAOZTO010000255.1 GCA_029942265.1 Desulfocapsa sp. | reverse complement strand
TACCTTATGTGGAACCAGAATGTAAAACATACTTTAACAATAAAATCAATCCATCTTATATAAAAAACACATGAATGCAAACAATACAATGCAGAATACACCATCCCATTCAATGGTGACATTAACACACTCCCCCCTGAAACGCATGTCTGTGTGATAGCGGATATGAAAAGGGTATGCGAGGTGGCAATACTCGTTTTTACGGTATAAAGATTGTAGGAGCCTGTTTTCGGATTGCTGGTAGGACTTCGTCACATACCCATGTTTCGAATGGTTCTGATTCTTTTTTGGTGGACTTGATGATGAGGCGGTAGAGGTTTCCTTCGTCTATGCAGGTGACTTCTCTTTTCTGACCTCCAGACCTGATGTAACGTTTCGTTACACCAGCTTTTCTGCAAAGCTTATTTATTGCATCTCTTGAGCTAAGTGATGTGTCTATGGCATGTCAGAATTTGCCTGATGATGAAAAGCTGATACAAACTTTACTTGTATCAGGTCAGCAAAGAGACATGATCTGCGTAACCGAATCAGGTCTCTACCGTCTCATCTTCCGATCCAACAAACCGGAAGCAGAAAAATTTCGACGCTGGGTATTTCACAAAGTCCTACCAGCAATCCGAAAAACAGGCTCCCACAATCTCCGTGTCGGTCAAAGGGGGTAGCAAATAGCTACCCTTCAAACAGTAAGTGGAAAACAAAGGTTACCTGCATCGACAAGGGCAACCTCTATCGCCTTATCATCAAGTCCACCAAAAGAGAATCAGAACTATTCAAGTCCTGGGTATGTGACGAAGTCCTACCAACAATCCGAAAAACAGGTTCCTGGAGCGCATGATGAGGGTGTATATTCCTGATTCGGAAATGGCGAGCATCTTTTGAGCACCACCAGGGGTCTTCAAAATTTGAAGACCCTTTTCAACAATCTCCAAGAGTACCAGGCAGACAAAACAGTAGATATTCGTCATTTCCGGATTGTGTGATTGCAACGGAAAGTGAAAATGAATTTCAGAAATGACAAATATCTACGATTTTTCACTGAGAAGCACCTGACATTAATTGAATTAAGGTCAGGTGCTTCTCAGTGAAGAGAAATGAATACCGTTTCCGAACTTGCCCCTTATCGTCTCATTCTAAGATGAGACGATAGGGGGCAAGTTTACGCAGAGTGTTTCTCGCTGCTGACCTGATATATGTAAAACATATATCAGCTTTTCATCATCATGAAGGATGTTTGCGAGGCTCTTGAGCTAAGTGATGTGTCTATGCATGTCAGAATTTGCCTGATGATGAAAAGGGTGCGGAAACTTTCCGTACCCTTGGTGGTGATCAGTCGATGATCTGCGTAACCGAGTCAGGTCTCTACCGTCTAATCTTCCGTTCCAACAAACCAGAAGCAGAAAAATTCCGACGCTGGGTATTTAACAAAGTCCTACCAACAATCCGAAAAACAGGTTCCTACAATCTCCAAGAGTACCAGGGAAGAGAAATGAATACCGTTTCCGAACTTGCCCCTTATCGTCTCATTCTAAGATGAGACGATAGGGGGCAAGTTTACGCAGAGTGTTTCTCGCTGCTGACCTGATATATGTAAAACATATATCAGCTTTTCATCATCATGAAGGATGTTTGCGAGGCTCTTGAGCTAAGTGATGTGTCTATGCATGTCAGAATTTGCCTGATGATGAAAAGGGTGCGGAAACTTTCCGTACCCTTGGTGGTGATCAGTCGATGATCTGCGTAACCGAGTCAGGTCTCTACCGTCTAATCTTCCGTTCCAACAAACCAGAAGCAGAAAAATTCCGACGCTGGGTATTTAACAAAGTCCTACCAACAATCCGAAAAACAGGTTCCTACAATCTCCAAGAGTACCAGGCAGACAAAACAGTAGATATTCGTCATTTCCGGATTGTGTGATTGCAACGGAATTTCAAGAGCTTCGCAAACATCCTTGGCAACAAACAAAGGATTCTCTCCGTCCAGAATGGAACGGAATCTATAGGACTGATACTAAAAGCATCATAAAGTACCGTCCTCCTGCATTCCAAGTTCTTTGAAAATGGTCCTGCTTTCAGTTTCTTTGATCTGAGAACAAGACGGTAAAGACCAAGTTCTAAAATTACGTTGAGCTGCTGTACTCCACCAAGGGTCTTAATTGAATTAACCCCCTTGTGATTACCGAGGATCTTAACTAACGGTAGCCGCCGGATTCGGAAACGGCCTTCACATATCTTCTTTGCCACCTAACGTCATTTGAAATGATGTCAGGTGCCGTTCTGGTATCTTCACATTATCAATCACAGCTTTCCCGTTCCTTCATCACACAAACAACCATGGACAATCGCGCAACAACCTCCGACAACGCAAACAAGCCAATCAAAATCCCAGACAAGACCAATATCCAATGTCCACCACTCACCCATGCCTTGACCAGCAAAAAACCAAGGAGGAGCCGTACAACGATCCAGTATAGCTTTACCATGCTGTTACCTTGTGTAGAGTTTTGCTAATTCTTGTAATCCCAATCTATCTCTTGATCCAATAACCAACCATCCACATCAAAGAAACAGTTCAAGATCACATAGAACACAAAAGCGAAAAAAAGGGCAACACCAACCACACCACCAGATTCAGGACTAAGGCTTAAGGCTACAACAGCGACACCACCCCATAACAATGCAATCTTGGAAGGTAGCCCTCTTCGAAGTACTTCGTTTCTGAACCAGTGGTAGACTGGTTGTCCATCATCACTTAAGCCTTTCTTCAATCTATTTTCTTTTCTGATTATACGGTCAAAATCATTCCAGGATAGAAAGTCAGCAACAATACAAAGCCCCATCACAAAGACATAAAGAACACAGCAAACAAGCAAGATTCCAATCATAGCAATACCCCCCCATTCATTTATCATACACCTGTAGCTATTCTCTGTCAAAACTGTATCGCAAAAATATATTGACTTTGCGAAGTGATGTGTGTACGGTTTGCTTGTTGTTGCAAAATCAACAACCAGCTTTAGAAGGCTGATCACTAAGGGGACATCCGCATCCTCTTCGAAGGTATGCGGTATTTTTTTGTCCTATGTTCACCAAGTCATCTTTTGGCTGTTGAGCAGGGAGCCCTCGGGCTCACCGTTCTTAGTGACGGCCTTCTAACCTGCTTAACAGCCATTTTTCGTTTAGAAGCGAATCATGGTATTATTGTTTTCACTAAGGAGAAAAACCATGTCAACACCCACCAAAACAGGACAGATCCGTCCTGACAACACCCACCAACCTGCACAAAAACAACTTTTCTACTATCCCGAAGACATCCCCATGCCAGAAAATGGTTTTAGTTACGGGCAAATATTACATTGCCTTTTTGAAAGAGCTGATACGGTTCTTGAAATAATGAACCCTGACTCCACAGTCAGTGACAAATATACCGTCAATGCATTTTGGACAATCCGTGGTTTTCTTGAACAGGGTATGAAAATAGCAGATCGGTTAAACGAAGAAGAAGAACAAGCACAGGAGATTAACTAATGTATAAACCTGAGAAATTAACTAGCAACTGGAGCCTTACTACCGAAACCATTAACGATGAAGGAACAGATACAGTTTGTGGTTTCTGTGATGCTATTGGAGCACAAAGGCCACTTAGGGATGAAAACGAAGTAGCTTGTGCAATGGCAGAACTTAATAACGTGCTGGCTTGCATGGAACACGGGCTTGAGCTTTCAGACAGCCACGCTGTTAATGAGGAAGCTACTACCCATGGACTACGCATCATCATAGGGGCTTGCCGTCTGGTTTCCTTACGGGTAGAGCAATATCACGCTATTAACAACAGGAGATAAATCATAATGTTTTGAGCCTGTTCTTGAAGGAATTGGAGAAATAATACAAGTTTGCCGGTTAGTCTCATTGCGAGTAGTACAATATATTGATTTACAGGAGGGTGAAGAAGAATCAAACAGTAGAAAATAGTAAACCTCAATTTCTTTGTGTATATCGCTGAGGCATTATAACAATCCCTTAAAATTGCCATGGAAGAAAGTTTCCTTTATCTTCTGTGGCAATTCTTGTTTTCATCCATCAATAATCAAGAGCCAACCTATATCATCACAGCCAGTGGCTAAGAGGCTGTTCGAGAATCCCTTGTTGGTTGCCAAGGATGTTTGTAAGGCTCTTGAAATTGAGTGGAAGGGGTGCCATAGTTTGGGCCTTCCGGAAGATGAAAAGGGTACGAGTAAAGTTCGTACCCTTGGTGGTAATCAAGACATGCTCTGCGTAACCGACCCCGGTCTCTACCGTCTAATACGCAAACTCTTCAGAATTGTCAAAAAATAATGTTCGGCACATCATACATATGCCTGCGCTTATTTTTAGAAAATTCTTCGATTTTGAACGAAATG
>JAOZTO010000254.1 GCA_029942265.1 Desulfocapsa sp. | reverse complement strand
CCTTGAATAAATCCATTCTGGAATAGAGTTGTGGGCGCATGAAATACGAATTATTAAGCAAGAATTAATTAATAACTGGAGAATATGATAATGAAAGTATTTAAACTTGAAGATACAAGAGAATTTACCCCAGGTGCAATGAAGCGATTTTTTCTGGTGGAAGACTCTGAATTTTTTAAAATTATAAATTTTAATCTTGAAGCAGGTGTAACATTTCCTGTTCATTCACATGATCTTGATGGCGAATTATCAATTCAAGTGATTGAGGGGGAAGGATTCTTTTTAGGTGAAGGTGGTGTAGAAATAGCCACTAAAGAAGGGGACATACTCGTATCAGAAATTAGGGAACCCCATGGTGTACGTGCAAAAACAGATATGCGAATTCTTGTAACTATTGCTCCACCGATTTGAGGCACCCTACAGTAATTTATTCTGTAGCACATTGCTTTCAAGACGCAATAAAAACTGTTTTTTATCCAGCCCACCGGCATAGCCGGTGAGTTTCCCAGATTTTCCAATCACTCTATGGCAGGGCACAACAATACCAATGGGGTTTAACCCATTGGTTCTGCCTACAGCACGTACCGCTTTTGGATTTCCTATCAACTGAGCCTGTTCAGAATAAGAGCGTGTCTCACCGTAGGGAATACTTAACAGTGCATTCCATGTCTGTTGTTGAAATGCTGTACCTTTAAATATAATTGGAAGATCAAATTCTGTTCGTAGACCTGCAAAATACTCGTTAAGCTGCGTGTGTGCCTGCTCTATAATAGGATTACTCTTCTCCTTAAAAGCAGAAAGTGTTTTCCTAATTATTTCTTCATTCCGATCAAAGGTGATTGCACGTAGCGATACGTTATTAGCAGCAATAAAAATTGAACCTATGGGGGATGTTATTTTCTGGTAGCAGGTTGGCATATTTTTTTTCGTTTTTGTTTTGAAAGGGTGTCGGCAAATGCATTCCAGGCATAATGTGTCAAATATGCGTGATTTGTCTGCCATTGAGTCTCGTCAATCAGCTTCTGTTCTATTGCTCTTTTGATAATGAGATCACTTTCTGGGAAGGCATCTGCATCATTAAAACAACGCATTAGAATCAATTCACTCGTCCAGGGACCAATTCCCTTCATAGAGAGTAGCTGTTTACGAATTTTGTGTAAATCGATGCTGTGAGAAAAATCGAATGCGCCACTGTGAATACTGTGAGCGAGTGTCCTGATCGCTGTTGCTTTATTTTTTGTGATGCCGATTGTTTCGATTTCAGCGTTCATTAGATTCGCAGGTGAGGGGAAACGATAGACTTCTGAATTGTCGATTCTTTCACCAAATTGCTGGATAAGCTCCGAGAGTTTCTTGGATGCCTGCTGGATTGAGATAAGTTGCCCCATAATGATGGAAACAGCCACCTCAAAAGGATCAAAACTACCCGGAACACGCACTCCTGCATAGGCACCTAGAATGGAGTCTGGTAAGTGGGAAGGATTATGATCCACATCAAACAGTCGCCGTAATTTCACTAGGATATTACACACCTGATTCAACTCAAAACCTTGCAGACGAACTTGTAATGCATCCATGCGTTTGTTTATAGTGACATTGATGGTAGAATAAGAATCATTATGTGGAACATAGCGTTGATAGGAGTGAGCAGTTACTTTTTCAATTCCTTGGGCGGCATGCCGTTTTAGGTATGCAAGAACGTTTACAAAATCATACGGTTTTCGTACCATAAGTTGTAGCTTAAGAGTATCTTCTGTTTGCTTTGGCTGAGCACTGTTTTTCCGAAAGCTTGAAGGGGGAACGTGATAAGCAGCTTTAAAGCTTTCGTTAAATCTTCGTATTGAATTAAAACCGGTTGCAAAGGCAATTTCAGCAATGGGTTTTTTTGTTTCCAAAATAAATTGTTTGGCAAGGTGCAATTTTTGTGTCTGCAGGATTTCTATGGGAGATGCTCCAAGATGTTCATCAAAAATTCTTTGCAGATGTCGATTGGATATTCCCAGCTTTTCAGCAAGAAAACTTACAGGTATGCTGTTGCCGGAGTGATCTTCAATTATGCGTAATGCATTGGAAAGAATGTCGCTTCCAGCCCGTATGCTTTTACAGCCAGGGGCTAAGTCGGGGCGACATCTCAGGCAGGCTCTGTAGCCGGCTTTTTCAGCAGCCGAGGGACTTTTGTAAATAATGATATTTTCAAACTTTGGCCTAGCGGGACACACAGGTCTGCAATAGATTTGAGTGGTAATAACGCCACAATAAAAGCGACCATCATAACGAGGGTCTCTGCGTTGGATGATCAGTTTATAGTCGGACTCGGTGAGGTTTTTCATATATATCATCCTACTAGATCCGAGACTTGATAGCTGGCGGTTTTCGGACAATATTGTTTTTTTGTCAAAAATATATTTTTGTAGTGGAGATACGATGAAAAAAAGATGTAGTTGGTGTGGTGATGAGCCCTTGTATCAGCAATACCACGATAAAGAATGGGGGCTTCCTGTTCATGACGAACGTGAATTATTTGAATTTTTGTGTCTCGAGGGAGCGCAGGCAGGATTAAGCTGGATTACAATTCTAAAAAAACGGGATAATTATCGGGCTGCTTTTGATGGCTTTGATCCTGAAAAAATGGCTCGATATGATGAAAAAAAAATTGCCGAGCTTCTTCAAAATAGTGGAATTGTACGAAACAAATTAAAAGTAAATGCATTTGTCAGCAATGCCAAATCATACATTGCAATGTTGGAAAATGGTGAAACTCTCGATAGCTTTTTATGGAATTATATCGATGGACGGCCCATCCAAAACAGTTGGAAAACACTTGCAGACATACCGGTTTCAACGCCATTGTCAGATAAAATATGTAAGGCACTAAAACAGCGTGGCTTTAAATTTGTCGGCGGTACAATATGTTATGCTTATATGCAGGCCATAGGGATGGTGAATGATCATACTGCTGATTGCTATAGACACAAAGAACTGCGCTGAGTTTTTGGCGGTTTCTCGCCATGCTCTTTCTTGTTATTTTCTTAACGCTGTTCCTAACGTACTGTTCGTATAGAGTATTTCTTCAATGTTAAGTGTTTTTTCTGAAATTGGTGGATTCCCACCAATTTTAACCAAACACATATGGTTCTTTTTATTTATATAATAATAATTACAAGGGCATAATAGATTGTTTTTTTTATGGTCTGGTAATTGCAATAGGATGGCATGCATTGTTGTAGAACATTGCATAAGAAAGCTGGCAATTCTATGAGTTGTCAAATACTGAATGTTATTATCCTATTTGGAGGAAATGTTATGTTTCAAAAGATTAACGCACTTGTTGCAACTGCTGCAGTTGCAGCTCTGCTTGTTTCAGGTTCCGCTTTTGCCAGTGGTCCTGTGAAGATTAAATTTTCCCATGTTGTTGCAGAGAATACTCCTAAAGGCCAGATGGCCAATAAATTCAAGGATCTGGTAGGCGAACGACTTGCAGGGAAGTATGAAGTTGAGGTTTTCCCAAACTCTCAGTTGTTTGGTGACAATAAAGTACTTGAAGCCATGCTTCTTGGCGATGTACAGATGGCTGCACCTGCGCTATCCAAATACAGTCGTTTCACCAAAAAACTACAGATTTATGATCTTCCGTTTCTGTTTAAAGATATGGCAGCAGTTGAAAAATTCCAGAAAGGGCCAGTAGGTCAAGAACTTCTTGGAAGCATAGGAAAGAAAGGTCTGGTAGGTCTTGGATATCTTCACAATGGAATGAAACAACTCTCTTCAAGTAAGGCATTAAAGGTTCCTGCCGATGCAGACGGATTGAAATTCCGTATCATGTCTTCAGACGTTCTGGCGGCACAGTTTAAAGCTGTTGGTGCAACTCCTTTGAAGAAACCATTCTCAGAAGTATTTACTCTTCTTCAAACCAAAGCAATTGATGGACAGGAAAACACCTGGTCTAACATTTACTCTAAAAAGTTTTTTGAAGTTCAACCATATATTACTGAAACCAATCACGGTTTACTCGATTATATGGTCGTTACTTCAAAAGAATTCTGGATGGGACTTCCAGATGCTGATCGTGCAGTAATTAAAAAATCACTTGATGAAGCAATTGCTTTTGGAAATGATGTTGCAGCAAAAAAAGCCATGGATGATCGTAAGAAAATAATTGACTCCAAACGTACAGAAGTTATTGAACTTACTGATGCGGAACGTGCACAATGGGTTGAAGTTATGAAACCTGTATGGGTTGAATTCGAGAAGGAAATTGGAAAAGATAATATTGACGCAGCGTATAAGTCAAATATGTAAAAAAGCGACGGACGGATTTCTGTAATGGAAATCCGTCCTGTGCAGCTGTACCCCATCTTCGCCCATTTGGACATTCTCACATAGCAAACTATGCTTC